>JAAYTR010000271.1 GCA_012523685.1 Clostridiaceae bacterium
CCCACACTGTCATACTGAGCGGAGCGGAGCCCCCACTGTCATCCTTCGCTAAAAGCTCAGGATGACATCGAACATAGTACACTTAGTAGCATTATTCTTAATATAAGCCTTAAAACTTCAGAAAATTTTCCATCCAGGAGGAATTGTAATGCTAACGCTGAATCATCGTATAAAGGATCTATATAAAAATCCTGTAGGTAAGGATGTAATCGACAAGCTTTTGCTGCAAATGGGATACAGCGAGGTGTTAATTAAAAACCCCATAGTGGGCAATATCAAACTGAAAGCTCTCCCAAAGCTGACCAGAGGCTTTGTTGATGATGATTTTCTCAATGCTATTTTAGAGCTGTTAAACAGCGAGCCGGACACTCCTATGAAATATGAGGGGCCTAAAAAACCCGCCTGGTGGAAAGAGGCAGTGTTTTATCAAATCTATCCCAGAAGCTTTAAGGACAGTAATAATGATGGCATAGGAGACTTAAGAGGAATAATAGAAAAGCTGGACTATTTAGAAAGCCTGGGAGTGGATGCAATTTGGCTTTCTCCTATTTATGATTCTCCCAACGATGACAACGGCTACGATATACGTGATTATAATAAAATCATGGCTGAGTTCGGGAATATGGAGGATTTCGATCAATTACTGGAGGCCGTTCATAGCAGAGGTATGAAGCTGATTATGGATTTGGTTATTAATCATACCTCCGACGAACATGAGTGGTTCCAGAAAGCAATTAAAGAACCTGGATCAAAGTACGGAAACTATTACTTTTTTAAGGATGAGCCTAATAACTGGACCTCGTTTTTCAGCGGCAGCGCCTGGAATTATATCGAGGAGCGGAATCAATATGCACTCCATCTGTTTTCCAAAAAACAGATGGACCTTAACTGGGATAATCCGGAGGTAAGAGATGAACTTGCCCAAATGGTTAAGGGCTGGCTTGAAAAGGGCGTAGACGGCTTTAGAATGGACGTTATAAATTATATCTCAAAACGGGAGGGCTTACCTGACGGGAATGAAAAAATAGGGAAGCTCATAGGTTTCAACGGAATTGAACATTATTTTTACGGCCCTAAGTTGCATGAATATTTAAAAGAATTGAATGAAAAGGCTTTCGCGCCATATAATGCATTTTCAGTAGGGGAAACACCCGGTATTGGGCTGGAAACTGCCAAGCTATTGACTGCAGATTATCGTAAGGAACTTAACATGATTTTCTCTTTTGATCACCTTGAAAATCCCGGGAAGTCAAAGTTTGACAACTACCAATATGATTTGAATTACTATAAAAAATATATGATTAATTGGATGGAAAACTATCCGAATAATTGTCAGATGTCACTGTTTTACGATAACCATGATAACCCGCGTATGTTATCCAAGGTAGATTCAAGCTCCCAATATCGTTATGTTTTGGCAAAACTTCTGGCTGTAATGCAAATGACTTTGAAAGGCACTCCTTTCATTTATCAGGGGCAGGAGCTTGGTATGATTAATAATAACTTTGAGTCGATGGACCAATTGAGGGATGTGGAGAGCCTGAATCTGTATTCAGAGTTAATTGAAAGCTTGAGTGAAGCCGATGCCTTTAAGAAAATCATGGACGGTACACGAGACCATTCAAGAACTCCTATGCAGTGGAGCAATTCAAAATATGGGGGCTTCTCGGGGGCAGAGCCATGGATTAGTGGCGATGATGACTATTTAATTTGTAATGCGGAAGACCAGGATAATGATAAAGACTCGGTCTTAAACTTCTATCGGGATATTATAAAGCTGAGAAAGGAGTATAAAAGTTTAATTTACGGAGATATCAAGATTGTCAATAAGCGGACAAAAGACTTGTTCACATATTATAGAACGAGCGAAACCGAGATTATATATATTGAGTGTAATTTAAGCAACAAAGAAAAAAAGCGTAAGGGGAAGTTCCCTTACGCCGATAAGCTTATTTCTAATTACCCCGATACTGAAAAGAGCATCTTAAGACCTTATGAGGCAACGGTCTGGAAAATAAAATCATAGAACG
>JAAYTR010000272.1 GCA_012523685.1 Clostridiaceae bacterium
GGGTTACTATAATGATCAGGAAGCGACGGCAGAAGTTATTAAAGATGGCTGGTTCTATACAGGAGACAGCGGATTTATTGATAAGGACGGCTTCGTTCATATTACAGGGCGGAAAAAGAATGTTATAATAACCGGCAATGGAAAAAATGTATTCCCGGAAGAAATAGAAACCCTTTTAAACAGAAGCTTATATATCAAGGAATCTCTTGTTTATGGCAAGGGTCAGTCCGACGGTGATACAGTAATTTGTGCAAAAATAGTTCCCGAAAAAGAAAAAATTGAAGAAGACATTAAAAATAATACAGCGCCTGGATTAACCGTTAAGGAAATCATTGAAAAGGAAGTTAAAAAAATTAACCAGAGTATGGTTATTTATAAGCATGTTAAGGAATTTACACTACAGGATGAGGAATTCATTAAGACCACAACTAAGAAAATAAAACGTCATGAAGAACTAATTAAAAACTAATATTCTTATTACATTTTTGAGTTACATTTTTGAGCCGGCATTTAACCGGCTCTTATTTATGCCACCCCGTAACCCGCCTGTTTACTATATAGCATTAATCTTTGCGAGTTTAGCGGCTGTATCCTAAAGGAATTCAAAATTCATGGAATTTTGTCATTATTTTTACTTTCATTGTTCAGATACCTTTGATATAATGTTAAAGGTTTCCTAATAGGATGTTAATTTATTGCTAAGAATACTATCAAGAAAATTCTTTTCGCTATGAAAGGGGAAGTCTATGCTTGCTTTAGCCATTGTTTTGCTGTTAGTTTGTGCTTCGGTCTTTGTTAACGGATGGACGGATGCCCCCAATGCTATTGCAACTGTTGTTTCAACTCGCGTATTAAGCCCAAAAGCGGCTGTAATTCTGGCGGCAATATTCAACCTGCTTGGCGTTTTTCTCACCGGCACAGCGGTCGCCAATACCACTGCAAAGATTATTGAAATAGGAACTGGACAGGATGCGCTTGTTACATTAGCAGCAGCGCAGCTTTCCATTGTAATATGGGCCGTTTCAGCCTGGAGATATGGTATTCCCACCAGTGAGAGTCATGCTCTGATTGCCGGGCTGATGGGTGCGGGAATATCGTTTAAGGGCCTGGATGCTTTTAATTGGGATGAATTTAAAAAAGTACTTATTGGTCTTGTTGTAGCAACAGTATTAGGCTTTATATCCGGGTTCTTAGTCACCAAGGGAGTTGTATTTACGTTCAGAGGTGTAAACAGACATAAAGCAAATACATTCTTTTCATGGGGACAGATCTTTTCGGCAGCACTTATGGCATTTAGTCACGGAGCTCAGGATGGACAGAAATTCATGGGTGTTTTTGCTCTGGCTCTGGTAGTGGGAGGCATTTTCCCTCCGGGTGATAATCTTTTTATACCCGTTTGGATTATGCTGCTGGTTTCGGTAATCATGGCTGTTGGAACATCTATTGGTGGATATAGAATCATAAAAACCATGGGTATGGATATGGTCAGCCTTGAAAAGTACCAGGGTTTTTCAGCCGAGATTGGTGCTTCAGCTTGTATGATTGGTGCAACTGTTCTGGGGATACCATTAAGCACCACCAACGCCAAGGGAACCGCCATTATGGGTGCAGGTGCTGCAAGAAGATTATCGAATGTCAACTGGAATGTGGTCAAGGAAATGTTGATTGCATGGGCATTAACTTTCCCTGCATGTTTGATATTAGGCTATGTAATGGCAAAGATATTTAATTTTATATTCTGATAGGAGGAACATGATGGGTTTATTTACCAGGAAAGATGTTGACTGTTTTGAACTGTTTCAAATTTCCAGTTCATATTCACGTAAGGCTGCTGTCACTTTGAAGAAGGCTTATGAAGATGGTGTTGTAGATTATAATGAACTAAAGAATCTGAAAGACATAGAGCATGAGGCAGACATCCATGTACACCGTTGCTTGAAGGCGGTAGAAGAGGCTTTTATAACTCCTATTGACCGGTCAGATATTGTCGAGATAATAAAGGAAATTGAAAACATCACCGACAGTATTGATTCAATAGCCAACCATACCTATATGATGTGTGTGAGTAAGGTTAATGAAGCAGCCCAGACCCTGATGCAGCTTGTTGTTGACGCTTGCATTAAACTTGAAGAATTAATGAAAATTTTAAAGGATTTTAAGAAGGAAATCAAAAAAGTCAATGATTTAATCATTGAGATTAATAATATTGAAGAGGACGGAGATAAGACCTATCTCAATGCTATGCGCACCCTTTTCGAATTTGAAACTGATGCGAAAAAGATAATAGTATGGAAACTATTATATGACCAGTTGGAAGGCGCCCTCGACAAATGTGAGGATGTAGCTGATATAGTACAAAAGATAATTGTATCAAAGACTTAAGGTTTCTATAAATGAGTTGTCCTGTGAATTAGACTGACCCCCATAATTCAGACATTGAAATATGATTGTGGATGGTCAGTTTTTTTATCTTCAGTTTTTACAAATAAAGAATGTAGTGATAATTTCATATGCCTTATGAATGCTATTCATTATTTGCCTGCTTCTTAAAAATCTCAATTGGATTTTTACATTGCCTCTAAGATTGAGCAGTATTTCAGCATCAGGGTCAAGGCCGCCAACCATGCCAACTGTATACAAAGTAATATTGCTATATGGAATGGATATATACTTTATTTTTTTACCAGTAAACCCTTTCCGGTCGGCAATAAGAATTCTTTTTTCTGTCATTATCATTTCATCACGAATTGAAGAAAAGCAAAGTAAAGGCTTTTCAGTTTCGCAGAGTTTTTCGCGTATAATATCTGAAGGCTCAGTCTCATTAAGGAAAAAATAGATGGTAGGTTTAAGTCTAATGTATTTCAAAATCATGAAAAATCACCTGATTAGTAATTTATTTAAAGCATTTGTAGTATGAACAGTATTTATACTTGAAACTTTAATAACAAATTTTAAATAAAAAAGTTTAATTTTTGACAGACAAATCTTCAGGCAATATGTAATAATATTAGTAATATTATGAAGGGAAGTAGAAGGAAAATGAACAGATTCAAGATAAGACTATTGGGTCTATTTTTATGTCTCACCATTGCTTTTGGAATGTTACCTGTTCAGGCTGAAACCCTAAGTGACAACTTTGTAACAAGAGAACAGGCGGTAGTAAGTATACTTAGCACTATCGGGTATGGGACCTTAAATGAAACAGAAAACAATCTCAGTACTTTTTCAGATGCGGCATCTGTTACAAACCAATATCGAGATGAAATCGGAGTTGCAGTAACCAACGGTATACTGGTTGGATCGGGAGCCACATTAGATCCTCATAGGAATGTTACACGCCTTGAATTCGCAATGTTCCTGAGCCGTTCTATAAGGGAACTTCCAGATCTGATTGATAGCCAGACATTTTATGATGTTCCTGCGTCTGCAGCGGGGGATGTTAACAGGCTTGTAAAAGCCGGCCTCTTTAGTGGATATGGCAACGGACTTTTTGGATCAAACGATTTTCTGACCCGGGAACAGCTAAACACTGTTATGGAAAGAGTCAGAAATTTAAAGAATACCGATTTAAAGGATGATTACTATTATTCCATAAATTATGAATGGTTGAATAATACAAAGCTTCCTGCCGGATACCCCGGATTTGGATCATTTGATGAGGTAAGCTTAAGTAATGATGCCAAGTTAAAGGAAATAGCCCACGAAATATATGAGAATAAAGATACATATAAAAGAGGATCCATTGAACAGAAACTCGCTGATTTCTACAGTTCTGTACTGGATATGGAAAACCGTAATAAACAAGGTATAGAACCTATTAAGAAATATCTGGACAGATTTGATCAGGTAAAAACCGCACAGGAGCTTCTTGATTATGCAGCCGAGTTTGAAAATGAGACAGGATATAATCCGCTGTTTACCTTCAGTCCTTCGGGTGATTTGCTGGACAGCAATAAATATAGCTTATACGGCCAGGGGCTTTCAACCGGTTTAAACTCGGCATACTTACTAAGTGGTGATCCCCAGATAAAAGCTTTATATGAAGGCTTTATCGCTCAGATGCTGATGGCATCAGGTATCAATCAGGAGGATGCAGTGGTTCAGGCTCAAAAAGTCTATGAATTTGAAGTACTTCTGGCCGAGAACACTTTAAGTAATGAGCAGGCGAGCAAAGTGGAGAATCTTTATAATCCGGTTACAAAGAATGACCTGGTGAAAGCTTTTCCCAAAGTTGATCTGAATAAATACTTGTCTGACCTGGGTTATGAGTCTGTTGAAAATTTAGTAATTACCGATGTTAAACTGATGACCAAGACAGGTGAGCTCATTTGTAATGAGAATATTGATGTTTTAAAGTCCTATGTACGGACTAAACTTGTCACCAATACTTCAAATCTTCTGTCTAAAGATCTTCAGGATGCTATCCTGGAATTTAATGCTGTTTTTCTGGGATTAAGCAGTACTATGAGCGATGAAGATATTGCCTTTAATCTTCTGAATTCTGTTATGAGTGGATATCTGGGTAGAGTGTATGTTGAAAAATACTTCTCACCTGAAGCCAAAGCAGATGTTGAAGAAATGGTGCATGAAATCATAGAAACATACAAAAAGCGTATTCAGCGGCTTGAATGGATGGGAGAAAATACAAAGGCTGCTGCCATAAAAAAACTCGATACCATGACTATTAAAATAGGTTATCCGGAAAAATGGGAAGATCCATACGAGAACATTGAACTGAAAAGTTATGATGATGGCGGCTCGTTGCTAGGCAACATATTTGCCATAACATCGGCTCAGGTAAAGCATTCCAAAACTCTGCTGGAAAAACCGGTCGACAAATCAGGATGGTTTATGTCACCACAAACGGTAAATGCATACTATAATGCACTAAATAATGAAATAGTTTTCCCTGCGGGTATACTGCAGCCTCCCTTCTATGATGTGAATGCTTCCCGTGAGCAGAATTTAGGAGGGATTGGTGCGGTTATAGCCCATGAGATAACCCATGCCTTTGATCATAACGGAGCCCAATTCGATGAAAAAGGAAATATGAACAACTGGTGGACCCCGGAGGATTATCAGACCTTTCAGCAAAAGACTAAGAGCGTGGTAGAACTGTATGATGGTTTAGAGATAGCACCTGATATACTGGTAAACGGCAACTTGACGCTTTCTGAGAATGTGTCTGATATAGGCGGAGTAGCTTGTGTATTGGAAATTATGAAGGAAATACCAGATGCTGATTATAAAGCGTTTTTCGAAAGCAATGGGCGTATATGGCGTTATACCGCAACACCTAAAATGTATCAGCTTTTGGCACAGCAAGATACTCATTCGCCCCATAAATTCAGATCAAATATGGTAATTCGCAACTTCCAGGAGTTTTATGATACATATAATATTCAACCTGTAGACAGGATGTATCTGGCACCTGAAAAAAGGGTAAACGTCTGGTAACAGATCCACTTTCACTCTGAACGCATTGTATACAAGTTTAGCGGCTGTAGTCTACAGCCGCTTCTCTGTTAAACACAAAAAGATTTTTCTATAACGTTCTGGCTGACATTATAAGCAAACCTGAAGCAAAAGATGCCGTGAGTTAGTTATTGCTTATTTTTGTTCCAGAACACGAATCATTAAATATAACATCTCATTTAATGGTGTGGGGATATTGTGCTTTTTGCCAAGGTTTATAACTTCCAGGGCAAAACTTTCAACCTCGGTTTTTCTTCCGGCCTCTATGTCCTGCATCATAGACGTTTTGCCTGAAGGCGAAAGACCTTTTATTATTCGGATATACTCCTCTATATCAGCTTCGGACAGATTTACCCCCTCTTTTTCGGCCAGAGGTATAACCTCTCTGCAAACTGAAACTAATAATTTTTGTGCCTCAGGAATTGAATTATACACCCCGTAGGGAGCCCTTAGTATGGCTGAGGTTTGATTTATGCCTACATTAAGCATAAACTTCCACCACATCTCTTTAAGTATATTGTCGGGGATAGAGTAGCTTATACCGGCTTTTGAGAACAGTTCCGCAACTAATGCTGCTTTTCCCTTAACCTCAGGATAGTATTCACCAAAGACAATTCTGCCACTGTTTGAGAAGTTCACCTCATCGTTTTCCCTTACCGAATCCAGTGCGACACAAAAACTGTGAAGCACCTTATCCCTTCCAAAAACCCGGCTTAAAGTGTCCTCGCTGGTTATTCCGTTAAGGAGTGACAGGATAATTGTATCACTGCCAACTAAAGGAGCTATTGTATCGATAGCCCGGTGCAAATCTAACCCCTTAACAGCTATTATTATCAGATCAGCCTTTTGATTCTCTTCACCAGGAACCAGCAAATCAAAATAATAGCGTTTTTGGTTGATTACAATACCTTCTTGATATTTTGGGAATCGATTAGCATCAACTATTATTTTAGCGCAATTTTTGTCATAATTGTGTAGAATTGATCCATATGTTGCTCCAACTGCCCCAAGGCCTATTATATGAGCAGTTTTGATTTGCTTTTGCATTTTTCACCTCCGAATAAACTGTTATAAAGCTATTATAGCGCAAAAGTATTATCAAATGGGAACTAAAAGTTAATATACGTTAAAATTATTAGTAGAATTACTGCTGCTATCGTTATTGACAAACTGCAAAATCTTGCCTAAGATGATAATAGAATAGTTCATAATTTCTTAAATAAACCTTTGATGCCATTTTCAAGAAACTGTTAAGTTTGGAGGTTTTCCACGATTATTCATTTTTTTACTTGCATCAGTGGATATTTTTATTTTAAGAATTAATAATAAAGATGACCAAAATATTTAAAAAGTTGCTATCTATAATAAAAATATAAAAAATGGTGGGGTATGTATGAAAAAATTTATGTGCGAAGATTTTTTACTTACTACAGAAACAGCAAAAAAGCTATATCATGAGCATGCGAGTAAAATGCCAATCATTGACTATCATTGTCATATAAATCCTAAGGAGATATATGAGGATCATAAATATGACAACATCAGTGAGATTTGGCTGGGAGGAGACCATTACAAATGGCGTGCCATGCGGTCAAATGGCATCGAGGAGAGGTTTATAACAGGTACTGATACAACTCCTTATGAAAAGTTTGAAAAATGGGCTCAAACAGTTCCCAAACTGATTGGAAACCCACTGCACCATTGGACTCATCTTGAGCTTAGAGAATATTTTGGTATAAATACACCACTTTCTGAAAAATCAGCAAAAGAAATATGGGACAAGGCAAATGCTATTTTACAGAATCTGACGGTGAGAAAAATTATCGAAAAATCAAATGTACGTCTTGTTTGTACAACTGATGACCCGGTTGATGACTTGAAATGGCATAAGCTGATACGGGAAGATAAAACTTGTAAGGTAAAAGTGCTTCCTGCTTTTAGGCCTGACAAAGCAATAAATATTGATAAACCCGGTTTCGCCGACTATATTAATACTCTGGGAGAAGTCAGCGGAATTGATATTAAAACTGTTGATGATGTTAAATCAGCATTAGCAAGCAGAATTGAGTTTTTCGTGCAAATGGGGTGCAAGGCGGCTGATCATGGGCTGGACTATATAGTTTACGAAAAAACAGATGATAATCTGGATGATATTCTTAAAAGCGTATTAGCCGGAAATCCCATTGACCAAAAGAAAGCCGATGCTTATAAAACTGAAATGATTGTATTTTGCGCATCCCAGTACAAGAAGCATAATATTGTGATGCAGCTTCACTATGGGGCTGTCAGGAACAATAATCCTGTAGCGTTTAAAAATCTTGGTCCAGACTCTGGCTTTGATGCAATTTATGGTGTAAGTAACAGCGGTGCCAGGCTTGGTGCTCTTCTGGGAGCTTTAGAAGAAGAAGGTATTTTGCCTAAAACTATTATATACTCTCTGAACCCGACTGATAATGCCCAAATCGGTGCAATTATAGGATGCTTTCAATCAAGTGAGATAGCCGGAAAAATTCAGCACGGCAGTGCCTGGTGGTTCAATGATACAAAAACAGGGATGATAGAACAAATGACCAGCCTTGCAAATTTATCTGTTCTTGGGAATTTTGTAGGGATGCTTACCGATTCAAGGAGTTTTCTGTCTTATACCCGTCATGAATACTTTAGACGTATACTATGTGAGATGATTGGGGGCTGGGTAGAGAACGGTGAATATCCTCATGATATGGAATTATTAGGTAAACTTGTCGAGGACATAAGTTATTACAATACCAGAAATTATTTTGGATTTGAACTGGAGGACTAATTATGGAAACGATTATTAAAGGTTACAAGCCGTATAGTAAGTCAGTTAATATGCTTAATGGCAAAACAATCTATATGTCCAGAGAAAAAGATGAGGATGTCCTGATTATTGCAGGCGGAGATTTAGACTTTGAAGGAAATGCTGCAGAGGAAAATGGTGTTAAATACATAAAGGCACCGCTGACACATAACAATGCATGTAAGCTTAGAGAATATTTTCCGTTTACTGCTCCGAAGCCGGTTCTATCTACCAGTCGTACATTTGGTGTTGGGGACAGGCTTGGAGTCGCTTGTCCGGGTCATCTAAGAGTATTCGAGAAATATGATGCCATTCCAATTTTGGCGCAGCAATCTATCCGGGAGCTGAATCTGACAGGAAGAACGTATGATGATGTTCTTGACGCTGTTACCTTTGCCGTCTATCGCGAAGGGTTTAAACGTGGATTTGGAGCCGATGGTGATCACCTGAAAACCGCCGAAGAATTAGAGTATGCAATTAAATGCGGTTATACAATGATTACACTTGATTGCAGCGAACATATAAGAAATGATATTAACGCGATGTCAGAGGAACAGGTCGCCAAGGAGTATCACGAAGATGAGGCTCTGGAAAGCCTGTACATAGGTAAATCCTTCGATATCGGGGAAGGTGTGACCATCAGCTTTGAAGAAACTGAATTTAAACGCACTGTTCTTATATATATTAAAGCAATTGAATTTGCCTGCAGCATATACGATAAGTATATTAAAAACAATAATGTTGATTATGAGATTTCCATTGATGAAACCGCAACACCTACCACCCCGCTGCAGCATTTCTTTGTGGCAAATGAGTTAAAACGCAGAGGAGTAAAGTTTACAACTATGGCACCCCGCTTCTGCGGAGAGTTTCAAAAGGGTGTTGACTATATTGGTGATCTCGGGCAATTCGAGAAGGAGTTTTCAGTGCACGCAACCATTGCAAGACACTTTGGCTATAAAATAAGTGTCCATTCAGGGTCGGATAAGTTTTCGGTGTTTCCTGCAATAGGCAAGTACACACGAGGCATGTTCCACGTTAAAACAGCAGGGACTAACTGGCTTGAGGCTATGAAACTGGTTGCGATGAAAGACGCAAAATTATACAGAGAAATCCATGTCTTTGCAATCGAGGTATTTGAACAGGCGAAAAAGTATTACCATGTCACAACTCAACTGGATAGGATTCCTGATATAGACAACCTTGATGATTCAGAGCTGCCGAATTTATTTAGCCACAATGATTGCAGACAACTTATCCATATAACATACGGGCTTATTCTGAATGCGAAAAATCCTGACGGTTCCAGCCGTTTCCGCGATCGTTTATATAAGCTTTGGAATGAACATAGTGATGAGTACGCAAACCTTCTTGAGCAGCATATCGGCAAGCATCTTGAACTGCTGTATAAGAACTGGAAATAATATGCATTGTTGAAAATTGATATTTATAGGGTTACAATATGAGCTGACGGCTTAACAACCGGTCTGGAACGGTATATATGGAGGTAAGTCAAATAAATGAATAATAAAATCAAGCGAATTGTAGCGTCAATAATGTCAATTTTCATTATATTGTCTATGATATTAAGCATTGTTTTAATGGGATTGCGTTAATTATCCTGTAATAATTTAATATGTTTATTATGAGGGGGAGGTAAAAATATACTCCCTCTTTTTGTTACTGCTGTGACCATGTGGTGTTTTTCTTTCCGTCATAACGTATAGGATTTGCCTTTTCTTTTGTGTGCTTTGCTTTTCCCTGGAGTTCAGGCACAGGATACACCTCGTTTTTATCAAAATGCTGCTTTTTATTGCTTTCGGTCCCATGAGGCTCTTCAGGATCCGGTCTTCTCATCCCCTTTTTTGCCATATACTAACATTCCTTTCTTTCAATTTCTCAATAATTAAGGAACCAACATCCAGCTTCGCATGGATCTTGATGCCGGTTATAGTTTTAAACCAATACCTGATATTTATTCAAAGTGTGGGATGCTTTTCTTCGGGAAATGGGATTTTAAAAAATGTAGCAACTTTGGACTAGCCTGAATAATATGTATTGAGCTTGTTCGACAAGACAAGCATTAATTATTAAAGAAAGGAGTGAGAGAATGAAAAAGAAGATTCTTCAAGTACCTGTTATTGTTGGCAAGGGATCGGAACAGTTTTTTGTAGAAAAGGACCTTTGCATTGCACCATCCAATCCTCCGATATATAAAATTGAGAAGATTGACAAAAAAGTTGTAATAATCGATGCAAATGTTATTCCGGGCAAAGTAATTTTCAACGCTTATATCTGGAAAAACATTACTTACAAAACCGTGGAGGATGTTTGTGACGGGGTTGTCTACGGACAAATACACCACGCAACCTTCAAAATCCCCTTTGGAGGATTTGTTGAGATGAAGGCCATAGGGTGCGATAAGATTGATGAATGCGATACTGCTGAGTTACTCGAAGCATTCGTAGAAGGTGAAAAGGACTTTTTACATAACGAGACAATATGCAAAGGCCAAAAAGTATTCTGCAGCCTTCTGGAAAAAGACGTTGTCAAAATTGCCTTCAAGGTCATCAGGACAGAGCATATTCCTGTCTGTGTAGATGATGATAAATACGATGATGACAAAAAAGATAAGGAAAAATGCAAATGCGATAAATTTGATGATGACAAAAAAGAAGACAAGTGCGACAAAAATGACAAGTTTGACTTTAAGGATGACAAATGGGACAAACGTTATGATTGCCGCGGAGATTACTATGCCAATTGTCGAGGAACCTACCATAAAAAGTGGTAAAATATTATAGCGATAAAAACAGGGAGGCTTACAGTCTCCCTGTTTTGACATTGAATCTTAAAAACAAAGGAGATCTTAAAGTTTTTCTGAGCCTCTTTCTGAAAGTTCCATTGTTTTTTGGTCATCTGCTTTTTGCTCTTCAGTTTTATGTGATTTGCCAAAACCATAAAAAGGTTTCAGTGACATTGTTACAGTTTTCAGTAACCGATATCCGCCCGAAAGATTAAATACATTGTCAAAGCCATTTTGTACAAGAATTCTTGAAGCAAGATAACCGCGAAGGCCAACCTGACAGAATACATAGACCGGTTTTTTAGGATCGAGTTCAGATATTCGCTCTCTTAAATTGTCTACAGGGATATTAACCGCTCCTTTAATGCTTCCGGCAGAAAACTCTATCTCTGTTCTTACATCCAGAATGGTTACTTTGTCAGAATCTAAATCTTTTACGTCATGCCAATGAAAAATCTTCATGTCTCCGTTAATTATATTTGATGCAACGTAACCTGCCATATTAACCGGGTCTTTTGCAGATCCAAAGGGAGGTGCATAGGATAACTCCAGATTTGTAAGGTCGGATACACTCATTCCGGCTTTAATTGCTGTTGCAATAACATCAATACGTTTATCAACACCTTTATATCCTATAATCTGTGCACCGAATATCTTTCCGCTGTTTTTCCCAAAAAGCAGCTTAATCGTCATATAGGTAGCGCCGGGATAGTAGCTGGCATTGGAAGCACTGAAGGTAAAGGATTTTTCATAGTCAATTCCGGCAACTTTTAAGGCTTTTTCGTTGCAGCCGGTGGTAGCAACTGTCAAATCAAAAGCCTTAAGTATGGCTGTGCCTAACGTGCCCCCGTAGGTGCTGTTTCTACCGGCAATATTATCAGCCGCTATACGTCCCTGACGATTAGCAGGAGATGCTAACGGAACAAAAACCTTATTGCCGGTTATTACATCTGTTACCTCCACTGCATCGCCAACAGCATAAATAAAAGGGTCACTTGTTCTCATATGATTGTCGGTGACAATACAATCGCGAATCCCTAATTTCAGTCCTGCATCCTTTGCAAGCCTGCTTTCGGGTCTGACTCCCACAGCAAGGATTACCATATCGGCATGAATTGGGCTGCCCTCACTTAATTTAACTTCGTAAGTTCCGTTATTATATTTCAGACCGGTTACTCCACGATTAAGGTATAAGGCCACACCCTTCCTTTGTAAATGCCTGTGAACCTCGGTGGCCATATCAAAATCCAAGGGTTGAATAACATGGTCGGAAAGCTCGACAATTGAGACATTTAGTCCCAATGCATGAAGATTTTCGGCCATTTCAATCCCTATATAACCCGCTCCTACTACAACAGCACTTTTTGGATTATTTTGTGTGATAAAATCCTTGATACGGTAAGTATCCGGGATATTTCTTAGAGTAAAGACCGCCTCTGTTTTTACATCTTCAACTGGAGGCACTATTGGTTCTGCTCCGGGTGACAGAATAAGATAATCATAGCTTTCCTCATATACTCTGCCGCTAGCTTCTTTTATTTCAATTGTTTTTTTATCACGGTTAATTTTTGTTACCTCACTTCGTATTTTAACGTCTACATTGAGGCGATTTTTGAAGGAATCAGGGGACTGGAGTGTCAACTTTTCTTTATCGGTGATAACATCTCCTATGTAATATGGAAGACCACAATTGGCAAAAGATATATAATCCCCTCTTTCGAACATAATAATTTGCGCATGTTCATCTAATCTTCTGAGTCTGGCTGCTGCTGTCGCACCGCCGGCTACACCGCCGACAATCAAAACCTTTTTTTTCATAGATACACTCCTCACACAACCATTAAAATACGACTGGTTAAATTTTTCACAACAATATCATATATCGAAGAATAAGGAATATCAGTGACCATGTTACACAGAACATAAGCCGGGTATATATTTATTTTTTTATATTTCTTCCTGATGTAATACTATTTTCCCGCGGTGTAACGACACCTGTCCTTTTACTTCCATTTCTTTTAAAAGGCGGCTTATTACTTCCCTTGCCGTGCCAAGCTCTGCTGCTATGGATTCATGAGTAGCATACAGAGGATATGTACCTCCGGCAGTCTTTGTAATCAGAAAATCTTCAAGACGGTCACTTGTCCGTTTAAAAGTAACATTTTCAAGAAGCCCCAATAAAGAATAAAACTTTGCAGACATAGATGAAAAGAAAAATTTCTGAATTGAAGGGATTTCAAAAAAGTATTTTTTAAATATTTCGATAGGAATAAAAACAACATCCGATACCTGTTCAGCTGCCGCAGCTACAGGAAACGGGATATCACCGGTGCCAAGCATACAGGCTACTGTGAGCACGCAGGTTTCGCCACGGCCTATACGGTAGAGAGTAATTTCCTTACCGTCTTCTGACAGCTTATATATTCTTATAACGCCTGAAAGAACAAGAATAACACCTGAGCATCCCCGGCTTTCATCCAGAAGAATCATACCCGATTCTAACCTCTGGTGATAAAGCGAGTTAAAGAAATTCTCCTGTTTATCGCCTAATTCAGCAACAAACGGAAACGCTTTTTTAAGATCCATCGTTACTTTTCTATCAAGCATAGTACTTCCTCCGATTATTCATATAATAGCACAGCATAATAAAAAAAGACAGGGTTTACCTGTCTTAAAATATTATGATTACGACATTATACCGAATATATAATAAACTTTTACAGCATGTTCTTGAAATCTTCCTTGCTTCTGAAGCCTACTACTTTATTAGTAACCTTTCCCTGTTTAAAGGCAATAACAGTAGGGATACTCATTACACCGAATTTGCTGGCCAATTCAGGTTCCTCATCTACATTTACCTTTAATATTTTTACTTTACCGTTCATTTCTCCGGCTAATTCATCAAGCACGGGTGAAAGCATACGGCAAGGACCACACCATGGAGCCCAAAAGTCAACCAGAACCGGTAAGCTTGAACCTGAAATTTCTTTATCGAAATCATTTCCGGTAACGTGTTTTATATTCATTTATGCACAACTCCCTTCAAAAATCTTAGCAATTAATTTCTTAATAATAATATACCCGCTTTATCACGATTATTCTGTGATAAAGTTACAGTTTATTAAATTTGATTCATGTGCTATAATATCTTGGTTCGTATTTTGGAAGAGCCTGCTCTTTTAAAAAGGTACATTATTGGAGGTAGAAATGAAAATTATAAATATAATAAAATCCGCCGGACTTATTATACTATGTTCTACTTTGTTTGCCGGGTGTTCCGGTAAAACGGAAAATGATAAGACAGGTCAGAACGGGAATATCGTTGCGTCGCCCACACCTACTACAGTTACTATTGAGGGGTACGGTGATATTGAATATACTCCCGGGTATCAGTTTACTGCTCCCCAGGAAGGGGATACCACCGCAATTATAAAAACTAACATGGGTGACATTAAAATTAAATTATTTCCCGAGAAAGCACCAAAGGCTGTTGAAAATTTTGTAACTCATGCAAAGAACGGCTATTATGATAACGTAATATTTCATAGAGTAATTGATGGCTTTATGATTCAGGGCGGAGATCCCCTCGGAACCGGATATGGCGGAGAAAGCATCTGGGGAGAACCCTTTGAGGACGAGTTCAATTTTGATCTTAAAAATTACAGAGGGGCCCTTAGTATGGCTAATTCGGGCAAGAACACCAATGGAAGCCAATTCTTTATAGTACAGAACAAAGAAATACAGGAAGAGCTTATCAAGCAAATGGAACAGGTAGGCTTTCCTTTTACAAAGGAAGTAATAGAATTATATAAAAATGGCGGGACTCCAACCCTGGACTTTGTTCATACAGTATTCGGTCAGGTTTACGAAGGAATGGATGTTGTTGATAAAATTGCAGCAGTTGAGACAAATGCGGATGATAAGCCTTTGCAGGATGTAGTAATCAAGACCATTGAAATTGCTGAAGGGAAAGAATAAGAGATATCATGATCAAAAATAAAAGCGGCAGATGGTTTTTTGCCGCATTTCTTATAATATCAGGCATATTGCTTTTTATGAATACAGTTTTTGCGCACAATTATTCCAACGACTGGAATTTCGGTGTCATACTGCCCGCTATAATAGGGTTTTGTTGCCTTGCGTATTCTGCGATATTATTGAGTAATAAGGGTCCGATTATTAAAAATAAAGGATTAAGAAAAGCTTTTATTACTGTGTTTATTGTCTGTTTTTTATTTTTTGTTATTGTGGAGGCCTTGATTATAGCAGATCCATACACGCACGGAAAGCAGC
This sequence comes from Clostridiaceae bacterium, assembly GCA_012523685.1. Classification (GTDB taxonomy): domain Bacteria; phylum Bacillota; class Clostridia; order DSM-8532; family DSM-8532; genus DTU059. The sequence goes on from JAAYTR010000272.1 coordinate 15,396, forward strand.
AAGCCGGAAGAGTAGACACTGTTATTGTTCTTGGCTGCGGTATTTGGCCGGACGGAAGACCTACTTTAGCTTTAAAACTGCGTCTGGATAAAGCTGTTGAATACTATGAGGAAAACCCCCATGTAAATATTGTGGTTACTGGCGGACAGGGACCTAATGAGCCATATCCTGAGGCTCTGGCAATGGAAGAATATCTGATAAGCCGTAAAATACCCAAAGAAAAAATTTTAATAGAAGATAAATCCACCAGTACGAGGGAGAATTTTGAATTCTCCAGAAGAATTATCAATCTTCCGGATGACAGAATTGAAAAAATAGTCTTTGTAACTAATGACTTTCATGTATTCCGCTCCCGGATTCTTGCACGCCGCTTTGGCTTCGATGCGTATGCTATTGCTGCGCCGACACCGGGGGTAATAGTTCTTAATAGCTACCTGCGTGAATTCTTTGCATTCGTCAAGTCAATGGTAGTGGATTATTAAGAAACTGTTTGGATGATATTTATTACGCACAATAAGAATAATGCGAACTGTATTGTCAATCTGAACGGAGTGAAGAGTCTTTTTACGTTAAACAGGGGAGCGGCTGTAGACTGCTGCGATTTAGCGCTCCATTTCCAACATCCAGTTTCTAGTCGCGCTCGCTACGCAATCCA
>JAAYTR010000032.1 GCA_012523685.1 Clostridiaceae bacterium
ACCGCTGCGATTTAGCGCTCCATTTCCAACATCCAGTTTCTAGTCGCGCTCGCTACGCAATCCATGCTCCGCTTTAAATCGCAGCAGCCACGCCGCTTAATTATGTTTGTACAAACAAAGACTAGTGCGCATTATTCTTATAGTGCGCACTATTGCGTTTGTACATGCTGTACTCTTGCACCTTATCTTTCCTTTCGCAATATGATAGTAGTGCAAACAAAGAACACCTCTATTTGGAGGTTGTTTCCAAAGAGGAGGGCTGTTATGTCAAAAAACATTGTTGATGTTCAGCATGTTGGAATGAAGTACCAATCTATAAACGGCGAAATAAATGCAATTAAGAATATCAGCTTTTCGGTTGAAAAGGGAAGTTTTGTAAGCCTTGTAGGGCCCAGTGGTTGTGGGAAATCTACTTTACTTTCTATTATATCAGGGTTGCTGAAGCCTTCCAGCGGTAAGGTTTTTATTGAAGGTGAAGAGGTAACAAAAACCTCTGACAAAGTTGGTTATATGCTTCAGAAAGATTATCTTTTTGATTGGCGTACCATATATCAAAACGTAATTCTTGGACTGGAAATAAGAAAAATCCTGTCTCCTGAAAATAAAGACTTTGTTTTTGACCTGCTGAAAACATATGGACTTTATGATTTTAAAGATAAATACCCCAGCCAGCTTTCAGGAGGAATGAGGCAAAGGGCAGCTCTTATCAGAACACTGGCTGTTAAACCTGAAATACTTCTTTTAGATGAAGCATTCTCAGCACTGGATTATCAAACACGTTTGGCTGTTACTGAGGACATATACAGCATAATAAAAAGCGAAAACAAAACTGCTATCATGGTTACTCACGATATCTCTGAAAGCATCAGTATGTCTGACCGGGTAATTGTGCTCACAAAGCGTCCTGCAGTGATTAAATGTATTCATGAAATTATATTTGACTGCCCAAAAAGAACTCCGCTTAAATGTCGTGAACACCCCAGCTTTCGCGAATACTTCAATACAATATGGAAGGAGCTGGATGTGCATGTCTAAACCTGTTACTGACCTTTCGGCAGAAAGAATTGCTTATTTGAAAAAAGTAAAAATCAGAAAAACCGCCACCTGGATACTCCGGCTGTTAATAATTGTTTTGTTGTTTTCATTTTGGGAAATTGCTGCAGACTTAAAACTCATAGACTCATTCGTAACAAGTCAACCGTCAAGAATGGTCAAAACTTTTATTAATCTTTATGAAGGTGGCGATCTTTTCTTACATATAGGAGTTACGTGCCTTGAAACTGTGGCCGGCTTTGTTATAGGAACTATATTGGGTACAATTGTGGCAATTGTTTTATGGTGGTCAGAATTTACCTCCCATGTTCTTGAGCCATATCTGGTAGTTTTAAACAGCCTTCCAAAAGTGGCATTAGGCCCTATTTTTATCATTTGGATAGGGGCGGGGCCAGCTTCCATTATTGCTATGGCTTTGGCTATTTCATTGATTGTAACTATTTTGGAAGTCTTAAATGCTTTTCTGCAGACCGATGAAGATAAGATAAAACTAGTTGAGACCTTTGGTGCTAACAGGCTGCAGGTATTCCTCAAGGTCGTTTTTCCGTCAAATATTCCGGCTATGATAAACGCATTAAAAGTAAATGTAGGTTTATCATGGGTGGGGGTGATAACAGGAGAATTCCTTGTTTCCAAAGCTGGTTTGGGATACCTGATTGTATATGGAGGGCAGGTATTTCAGCTGGATCTTGTTATGACCAGTGTAATAATACTGGCTGCTGCTGCAGCTTTAATGTACCAGGGGGTAGTACTTTTGCAAAAAAGGCTTATTGCAGGACGTCCAAACCGGGAACCTTAGCAGTTTGTAAAAATTATATAGGAGGGTAAGTTTATGAAAAAGATGAGGGTTATACTCTTAACCGTACTAATGCTGGTATCTTTAATATTTTGTTCATGCGGGAAAGCGACAAAGGATAAGGTAACCTTAAGTGAAGTAACCAGATCAGTTTTTTATGCACCTCAATATGCTGCAATAAACCAAGGATTTTTTGAAGAGGAGGGTATTACTCTGGAATTAAGTAACGGGCAAGGCGCAGATAAGGTAATGACTGCAGTGATTTCCGGCCAGGTCGATATCGGATTTTCAGGTCCTGAAGCATGTGTATATGTGTATAACGAGGGAAAAGAAGATTATGCCATAGTATTTGCTCAGCTGACCAAAAGAGACGGTTCGTTTTTAGTAGGCAGGAAGCCGGAGCCTGACTTCAGATGGGAAAACCTGAAGGATAAGTACATCATAGGCGGCAGAAAAGGCGGAGTGCCCGAGATGACATTGGAGTATGTTCTCAGAAAACATAAGCTTGAGCCAAATGTAGACCTGATTGTGGATACAAGTGTCCAATTTGCTGTAATGGCAGGAGCATTTACCGGTGGAACCGGCGATTATGTCGCCCTTTTCGAACCTACAGCCACTATGCTGGAAAAAGAGGGCAAAGGATACGTTTTGGCATCAATAGGCCAGGACAGCGGTGAAATCCCCTATACGGCCTATTATGCCAAAAAGAGCTATATTGAAAAGAATGACGACTTAATTCAGCGCTTCACAAATGCCATATACAAGGGACAAAAATGGGTCGATACCCACAGCCCGAGAGAAATTGCTGAGGCCGTAAAGGAATTCTTTCCGGACACCGATATTGATACACTCGAGAATGTAGCAAAGCGCTATAAGGATATTGACGCATGGAATAAGGATCCTGTCCTGAAAGAAGCCTCCCTGGAACTTTTGCAGGTTGTTATGGAAGAAGCGCAGGTTCTGGATAAGCGAGCACCTTATGACAAAATTGTTACCACTGAATTTGCTGAAAAAGCTATAGAAAAAATTAAATAGCCTCGCAGATACGGTCTTCTTATGCGGTACCACTCCCTTATCCATGTTAATCTGGATTAAGGGAGTGGCGCTTTATATGCGCAGATTCAAAACATTAACTGAACAGGGCATTTTTCCCGGAATTTTGATGATGCCTGTTCTTCCGTTTATAGAAGATACGGAGGATAATATTCAAAGTATTATAGAGCTTGCCTATAAAAGCGGAGCGAGATTCATTTATTCTGCTTTTGGAGTAACTTTAAGACAGAATCAAAGGGACTGGTATTATAAAAAGCTGGATGAACTTTTCCCCACAATTAAGGACAAATATATTAAACACTTCGGTAATTCTTATGAATGCAGGTCTCCAAGAGCAAAAGAATTATTCGGACTTATTAAGAAAAAATGCAATGAATACGGGATTCTGTACAAAATGAATGATATTATTACCGAATACAAGAAGCCCTACCAGACAGAACAGTTATCGTTATTCTGAGCCTATAATAATGTTACTGTCAGTTAATTTTATTACCGTTTTTTACATATAATCTATGTTTCTAACTGATGCAATAATAATAAATGAATCACCTCTTTTAGCTCAAGGCTTTTTTGAGGTGATTCATTACTACTCCTTTACTTATAAACATTTATTATTTATGCAAATAATGTTGCCCACCTTCTTGCTATCATACCAAATATCAGGCCAAATGTGCACTTTTGTGAATCCTTGGCGGCAACGATTTCAATTAATGCCAGTATTTCACCTTCCAGGTCAATATTTAAAACACCTACGGGTTGCCCTGCTTTAACAGGAGCATTTATAATCTCCGGCATTTCTATTGTTTCGGTTATTTTGCTCTTACCGCCTTTCTTAACAACCACCACAGCATTATCAGAGAAAATTACCGGTATCTCTGTTGCTACACCTTTCTTGATTTTTATTGTACCGGCATCCATATCCTTTTTCTCTATTCGGGCAGTTTCCCAGTTGGTAAAAGCAAAGTCCAGAAGTCTTGCAGACTCTGCAAACCGGTGTTCATTTGTATCCGACCCTAAAATTACCGAAATAAATTTGGTGCCGTCCCGCTCCGCTGAGGCTGAAAGGCAGAAGCCTGCCTTACTGGTGAAACCTGTTTTAAGACCCGTTGTTCCTCTGTATCGTTTAACCAGCTTATTTGTATTGTCCAAGTCAAATTTACCGTCCCTGAAGGTATCATGCCATATAGTTGTATAATGTACTATTTTCGGGTGCTTTATAAGTAGTTCTCTCGACATTATGGAAATATCGTAAGCCGTACTGTAATGTCCTTCATCGGTAAGACCTGTACAATCCAGAAACATGGTATTCTTCATTTTTAGCTCCTGAGCTTTTTGATTCATCATAGCCACAAAGGCTTCTTCGCTCCCTGCAATTACTTCTGCCAGGGCCACCGAAGCGTCATTAGCCGAATGAACCGCCACTGCTTTTAAGAGTTCTTCTACTGTAAACACTTCACCTTCCTTGAGGTAAACCTGCGAGCCTCCCATTCTCGTAGCATAAGCCGATATGGTTGTAGTATCCTTTGGAGTTATTTTCCCTGAGTCAATTGCTTCCATGACTAACAGCATTGTCATAATCTTTGTTATGCTGGCAATAGGCAAGGGCTCATGCTCATTAAAGGCGAATAATACTGTTCCTGTTTCTGCTTCAATTAATGTAGCAGCTTTGGCGTTCACCTTAAATTGAGGAGTTGCTGCCGCAGTCTCTTCTCCCTGAGCTGAGACATCCTCGGCGTTTTCTTCGGGTGATTCAATGGTCATAATAGAAATCTCTGAATCATATGTACCTGTGAGAGCATCGGAATCATCAGCATAAGCTATCATCCCTGATGCTGAACAAATCACCAGTATCAATGATAGAATAAACCTGCACTTACCTTTCATAGATATCACTCCATAGACTTATCCATAAAAACTATATGCAGGCTTATCGGTGTTATTCGATTTTTAATAATTTTATTGAATGATATCAATTATCAGCGGTGTTTCGGACGGCTTTTCTCCGCTTATTTCAACCGCTTTATCCAGTTCATTGACAGATGCTTCAAACAGGGATTGCGAGTTGGCATGGAGTATCATTACGGGTTCGCCTTTCTCCACCATATCTCCGGGTTTTTTAAGCAGAGTAATCCCGGCACCCGGATCAATAGTACTTTCCTTGGTTGCCCTTCCTGCTCCTAAAAGCATAGAGGCAACACCTAATTTATCAGAAATAATTGCTGTAATATATCCCTTTGAGGTTGCCTTATATTCAAAAGTATATTTTGCCGAAGGTAAAAGATCAGGATTATCCACAACTTTTTCATTCCCATTCTGAGCTTTTATCATTTGTTCAAACTTTTTAAGAGCACTTCCATCCTGTATGGTTCTTTCGGCAAGCCCGGTGCATTTCTTAAAATCTCCCATGCCTGCAAGCTCCAGCATTTTTGCTGCAAGAGTAATGCAAACCTCTGTTATATCATCGGGTCCATGACCTGAAAGCACTTCAATGGCTTCTTTAACCTCCAGAGCATTCCCTATAGCCTTTCCCAAAGGGCGATCCATATCGGTAATGACCGCTACGGTTTTACGTTTTGCTCCCGTACCGATTTTTACCATAGTTTTTGCCAGTTTTCGCGCATCCTCAGTGGTCTTCATAAAAGCACCGCTTCCTACCTTGACGTCAAGCACAATAGCATCAGACCCGGCTGCAAGCTTTTTACTCATAATGCTCGCCGAAATAAGCGGTATACTGTCAACTGTTCCCGTGACATCCCTGAGAGCATAGAGTTTTTTATCAGCGGGAACAAGATTTCCGGTTTGCCCCGCTACAGCTAAACCTATATCCTGAACAATCTTTATAAACTCCTCCTGAGAAAGCTCGGTATTGAATCCGGGTATTGATTCAAGTTTATCAATAGTGCCTCCGGTATGCCCCAGTCCTCTTCCGCTCATCTTCGCCACCGGAACTCCCAGTGCCGCAACCATAGGCCCCAGGATCATTGTGGTTTTGTCCCCCACACCCCCGGTGCTGTGTTTGTCTACCTTAATTTTGGGTATTTGAGACAAATCAATAGATTCGCCGGAGGCCACCATAGCAAGGGTCAGGTTCAGGGTTTCCTCATCATCCATTCCCTTTAAGCAGATGGCCATTAACAGGCTGCTCGCCTGGTAATCAGGGATTGAGCCGTCTGTTATGCCTTTAATAAAGAACTCAATTTCCTCTTTGGAAAGCTTTAATCCTTCTTTCTTTTTAATGATGATATCAACCATCCTCATAAAAACTCAACCTTCCTTCTCATATATAAGATCCTTCGACTCCGCTGGGCTCCGCTCAGGATGACAGTATTAGTATTTCTTTTAAAAAGCTCTTGCCTTCAATTTGGGCTTCAACACCTAAATACTCTGCAACAGTGGCGGCTATGTCTGAAAAGCTATCCCGTGTATAGAGGTTCACTCCTTTTTTAACTGGCTTTCCATAGACCAACAACGGCACATATTCCCTTGAATGGTCGGTGCTCTCGGTTGTGGGGTCACAGCCGTGGTCAGCAGTAATAATTAATATATCGTCATCCTTCATGGCTCCGGTTATTTCCGGAAGTCGCCTGTCAAACTCTTCTATGGCACGGGCATATCCTTCAGCATTATTTCGGTGCCCGTAAAGCATATCAAAATCCACAAGATTAGTAAAAAGAATCCCCGAAAAATCATCTTTAATCCATTCGATTGTCCTGTTTACACCATCCATGTTGCCATTGCTGTGAACGGCATGTGTTATTCCTTGTCCCGCAAATATATCCTCGATTTTACCTACGGCTCTTACTTCAAAGCCCTGCTCCTTTGTGAAATCCAGCACGGTTTTCTTAATGGGCTTAAGTGAAAAATCTTTTCTTCTGTCGGTTCGCTTAAAGCTTCCGGGCTGCCCTTCAAACGGACGGGCTATTACACGTCCTACCCCATGCTTCCCTTTTAATATGTTTCGGGCTTTTTCACACATTTCATAAAGCTGTTCTATAGGAATTATACTCTCATGAGCGGCAATCTGAAACACGCTGTCTGCAGAAGTATATACAATGGGATATCCCGTTCTCATGTGCTCTTCCCCGAGCTCTTCAATAATGGCCGTTCCTGACGCAGGATAGTTGCCGATGCACTTTCTGCCTATAGCTTCTTCAAAGGCATTAATTACTTCATCGGGAAATCCGTCCGGATAGGTAGGAAATGCGTTATCTAATATTATTCCGGCAATTTCCCAATGCCCGGTGGTGGTGTCTTTTCCCCTGGACATCTCACCTAAACGCCCCATTGAGCCCTGTGGGTTTTCGGTTTTTTCTATATGCTCCACTCCCTCAATATGGCCTAATCCCATACGTTTCAAATTTTCAAGTTTAAACCAGGCTTCGTTTTTCATCGCAACAGCTATATTCCCGAGAGTATTACTTCCGGTGTCTCCATAGGCGGCCGCATCTGGCAGTTCACCTACTCCAAGGCTATCCAAAACAATTATTATGGCTCTTTTCATTTTCTATTTCCTCCGTGAATACAGAATTTCTTAACTTATTGTTATTATTATACGCTATTTCTTACTTATCACAGCTTTGTAGCTGTAAAACAGAATATTTGTTTGTCTCCATACAATTTGGCTTTCGTACCGTGTATAAAGCTTGTCTGTGTCATGAATCATATGATAAGCTGAAAAAGGTGGTGACTAAATTTGTATTATGCCCTGTTTGCGGTTTTATTCATTATATTATTAATGATGATACAGGCCCGGCAATTGAAAAGCGAATTCGTAAAAATACCTCAGAGGAATTTAAATATACGAATTGCTCTGATTTCCGATGTTCATACGGGACTTTTGAGAGTTTCCTCTGATAGCGCGGCAAAAGCTATTCTGGAAAACAAGCCTGATTTAATTATTATTGCCGGAGATATTATTGAAAAAGAAAAGCATATCTCCTCTTTTACTCACTGGATTAAAAAAATTGCGGGAAATATTCCGGTTTTTGCTGTTCCGGGAAATCATGATCACATCTGTTTTAAAAAAAACCCGAATGCTAAAAAACTTTTTATGTTCAATATAAAG
>JAAYTR010000273.1 GCA_012523685.1 Clostridiaceae bacterium
ATAATTTTTGCCTATGTTCTCAATATTATAATGGTTTTTTTTGAACGACATTTGTTTAATAGACTGGAAAAGAGCAAAAAACCCTTTTTGAGAAAACTACAACGCCCTTTATCAATACTAACTACCTTTATAGTAGTATTCCTGTTTTTAACCATAATATCTCTGTTTATGGTACCTCAATTAACTGAAAGTATCACGACTCTAAAATCTAACATGAATGTGTATCTGGATTCACTTAATAAATTTATAAATGATTTAGCAGACAGGTACGATTTAACGGGAGATATTTGGAATGAAATAAGTGTTAACTGGAACGAAATCTTTAATAAGAGCAGTAAATTTGTTTCAGCTGTAATCCCTCAGATATATAATTTCACCAAGAATCTGACAAACGGGATAATAAATATTATAATAGGTATTTTTGTCTCTATATATCTTCTGGCAAAAAAAGAAAAACTGATAAGGATCATGAAACAACTATTATATGCCTTTACTTCAAAAGAAACAGCAACTAAGATTATCGATACCGGAGTTCAGGCGAATAAGACTTTTCAGGATTTTATTGCAGGACAGGCGATTGAGGCGCTTATACTGGGCGCATTAGTATTGCTTGGTATGCTTATATTCAATTTCCCATATGCTGTTCTGTGCAGTGTAATAATTGCAGTAACTGCACTAATACCCATTTTTGGTGCATGGATAGGAACAATACCCTGCGCATTTATAATTCTTATGGCTCAGCCTCAAAAGGCTATATGGTTTATAGTCTTTATTGTTGTATTGCAGCAGCTTGAGAATAATTTGATATACCCGAGAGTGGTAGGTAAATCCATTGGACTTGACGGTCTTTGGGTGTTATTTGCGTTGATTGCAGGAGGAAGCCTTTTCGGGCTGGCAGGGATGCTTGTCGGAGTTCCTGCTTTTGCAGTTTTGTATACTATAATACGTCGTGTAACAAAAAGAAAATTAAAAGAAAAAAATATTGTGATTATATAATATGTACGGAGGGTTAAATGAATAAACCAGTTTTAGTAATAATGGCAGCCGGAATGGGCAGTAGATTTGGTGGATTAAAGCAGATAGAGCCAATTGATGACAAGGGTCATATGATAATAGATTTTTCTATATATGATGCCATTAAAGCCGGATTTAAGAAGATTTATTTCATTATAAAGAAGGAAAATGAAGCAGTTTTTAGAGAAAAGATCGGAGACCGGGTTTCACCGTTTGTTGAGGTTGAGTATGTCTACCAGGATCTGAATAATTTGCCTGAAGGATATACCGTTCCAACCGGCAGAATTAAACCCTGGGGTACAGGACATGCGGTTCTGTCCTGTTTAGATAAGTTGGAAGGACCTTTTGCAGTAATAAATGCAGATGATTACTATGGTAAAAATGCTTTTTCGATAATTTACAACTTTCTTGAAAAAGCTGTCGACGATGAAAAATATAACTATGCCATGGTTGGCTATATAATTGAAAATACCCTGACAGAAAACGGATATGTGTCGAGAGGTGTTTGTACATTGGACGAAGAGGGTTATCTTGCCGACATTCAAGAGAGAGTCCATATAAAAAAAGCCGGTGAAGGAGCTGAATATTCAGACGATGATGGAAAAACATGGATTGCAATTCCCAAAGGTAGCATTGTTTCCATGAATATGTGGGGATTCACAAACAGCATTTTAGGAGAGCTCAAGAACAGATTTGAGAAATTTTTATCTGAAAAGCTTGAAGCTAATCCTTTAAAAGCAGAGTTCTACCTTCCGGAAGCTGTTGGAGACATACTCAAAGAGGGGAAAGGAAGAGTAAAGGTATTAAGAACCACCGATAAATGGTACGGAATAACATATAAAGAAGATAAGGAAAGAGTAGTAAAAGCTATAGAAAATCTCAGGAATGATGGAGTGTATCCCGAAAAGCTATGGGGTAGGGATTTATAGAGTGTAGTAAGCACTCCTATTTTGATTGAGCAAAGGCATCTATATGACAGTTTGTCAGCAGAACAGCACAATTCCTTATATAAACGGGTATAACCCTGATAAAATAATTATAAAATCCGGGTAAGGATTTACAACTGCAGAAGTTGAACTTAAATGTCTGGGAAAAATGCTCGCTCTTGTCAACCAGGTCATATACCCAGTTGCCCATAGGGCTTTCAGCGCTATTATTACAAGAACGGGACAATATAAATTCCAACTGGGAGGTTCCCCTTCCGAATCTTGGCTTAAAATAGATATTACAGGAGAATAGTATCTTTGTTTTCGGATTTTTCAGGCAGGTTGTATCAATGGCCAGGGATGCGAGTGTTTTAGCTACACATTTTCTTGGAGGAGTGTAAATTATGGACTCCTCTTTTTGCGTTACAAAGGCATAACCCAAACCTGTGTCACATTCAAAAATAATATTATCCGGTTGCTTAATCAATGGGCGGCATCGTACAATTTTTTCAGATTTAGTAGCTTTTCCGGCTTCAACAGATTTATAGTTTTCATCCATGGCTTCGACAGGGATATTGTTCTTACTTTCATTATCCCGGATGGTATTTGGAGTCTCATCAGAGTTTTTGTGTTCGTCGTTATATGCATAATTTTCAGTCTGGAAGTCACTTAAATAGTAATCATCTTTATCTACCGAATAAAATTTGTCCGATGAATTATCTTCAGAATCTGATAAAATATAAGAGGTAGTGCATTCTTCTTTTGCAATCGTATTTATTGATGGTTTTTGCTGTTCCCGGGAGGGGAACAGACAATCAGCCACATAAAGCCAGCCTTGATAATTATCAAAGTACTTATCCCACATATCATCAAAATTAGTCCGAGTCGCTTTCATTTACAGGCACCTCTGTTAATAAAGGGTCTATATTAAGTATTTTATGCATAAGCTAAATAAATGCTATCAAAAACAGCTCGGACTGGAAGGGGACAAAGACATGAAGAATGAACTCCTCATCTCTTTTTTTCTACTTTGCACTAATGGCCCTGAGCAAAAATAGCGATTTGACAATTGGTGACACAGATAGCGGCGTCCTTTACAAAAACAGGTCTGCATTTTACGATATAGGTGCAGCAGCCGGGGCAAGTGCTGCAATCGCAATAATCGAAGCAGAAGGATTTTGCAAATTTATCATTTTCTTCGATTTCATAGTTCCAGGTACCAACGACGCATTCAGGGAAATCTTTGCAGCATCTTACCAGATCAAATTCCAGCTGAGCTTTGCCATCACTGTCCGGTATGAAATGAATAATACTGGAGAATTCCACTTTAATCTTTGGCTTGCACAGGCAGGATGTATCTATGGTTACATTTGCAACTGTTTTAGGTGTGCAAATGCAACATGCATTATCTTCAGTGCTGTTGCTGCAATTAGCAGCAAAAGTGAATCCACCGCCGTTACCGCATTCAAACAGTATTGGTTTTGGAAGTGGATGTCCGGGGTCAGGGCATCTTACGCAATCGCGTTCACGATCAAAATCTTCTCTTTTTTCACAATCTGACATATTGTCACCTCTGTTGTTTGTCCTAGTTCATTTTATTCGCTATGGTAAACTCAGGTGACAAGTTATCGGAAGTTTACTGCAAAAAGAGGATGACCATCTGTTTTGAGGCATCCCCTTTTATATGATGAGAGCTTAGAACACTATTTGTGTTTTTCTGCATAATCCGATAATACTTTCTTGAATAATTCAACTGTTTCCAAAGCGTCGCTTAGTTCACCTTTAAGTCTTGTATTTTCAGCTTCTAAAGCCAGCACTCGAATTGATTCGGTTTCATCTCTATCCTTCCTGTCTTTTACACGGGTGTCTTCTAAAGAATCTGACATTATGCTGGTCGGCCTGAGCAGCTTTTGCGTATCGCTTTCTTTTGCGATAAATTTTTCATTATTGAGCTCATTAAAAACGCCGCGCTTAACATAATGTGTATGCAAAAGCTCATGAGATTTGTGGCTGTTGGGTGCTCCGAGAAATTCGTCATATAG
>JAAYTR010000274.1 GCA_012523685.1 Clostridiaceae bacterium
TAACATTGTTGGAAAATAACGGTGCAGAGAAAGAGATAAATAAGTTAATAAATAATCTTATTCAACTTCAAAATAGTAATCTTGAAAAGTATTATCGGAAGTATAGAAAATAAGAATATAATAGAAATGCGACTCATTATTCTTATATTGCGTAAGAACAGCTTTTGCTTTAGGTTCAGCCGTCCAGAATCTGGCTTCGTGGGTGAGCCTACATCACAGAACAATGCGTTTTCTTAAAGGGCACAGCACGAAGAACAGCTTTTAGGCTACATCATGAAGTTATTCCTGCCCACACCCCTTCATTGGGCGGCAAGCGCCGCTAAAAGTAAGGGCTCCGCTGGTCTGGTTTAGCGGCGTCGTGAAAATGGAATGTTATACGCCATCGAAAGCGGAGACCGCCACATCGTGTGGCGGAAATGAGAAGCCAGGCTTCGAAGAAAAGATTCGTAATTGTTTGAATTTGTGAACTACAGTATGGAAAAAGAGGAAGAGCATTATGGCAAAAATATTAATGGTAAATGTACCGTATTCCGGGCATGTAAATCCTACATTACCCCTGGCAAAACGATTGGTAGAGAGAGGACATCAGGTAACATACATAAACGCCCCTGAATGGAAAAAAACAATTGAAGCAACCGGAGCCTTATTTGTACCGTATATGGATTACCCGGAAGGATTATACGGGCAGCAAAAAAAAGTACGATGTTTTAAAGCAGCTTATAATACAGCAATGAAGGTTGGTTCAGGTCATGATCTGCTTATTTATGAGATGTTTTTCTATCTTGGCAAGACAATTGCTGACAGGCTGGGAATACCTTACGTCCGCCAGTTTTCTCAGCCTGCATGGTCTGAAAAAAGTGCAAGAAATGCATCTTTTATCCAGAGAATATCCTGTATGTTAATAGATGCGCAGGTGTTGAAAAGAAGAGTGGCTGCTGAACTGGGAGTGAAAGAAAAGAGACTAATCAACAGTGTTCTAAATGATAAACCAGCCTTGAATATAGTATACCTGCCTGATAAATTCCAGCCGTACAGAAGTGATTTAGATCAGACATATATATTTTGCGTCCCACCAATGGAGCAATTTGCTGTTCACAATCATCGAATACCATTTGATGCTATGAAAAAGCCGATTATTTATATTTCAATAGGCAGCATCCTGAGCAGTAAAAAGTTTTGCAAAAAATGCATAAAAGCATTTGGAAATAAAGAATTATCCGTAATACTGAACACAGGCAGGGTGAACCCGGAGACACTGGGGAACATACCTTCAAACATATGGACTTATTCCTATGTACCACAACTGGAAGTTCTGCAGCATACAGATCTTTTTATTACTCACGGCGGAATGAACAGTGTGAATGAAGCCATGTATTATGGTGTTCCAATGCTGGTTATGCCCGTTATTAATGATCAGCCCCTAAATGCGGCGCAGGTTGAAAAGCTAAAGCTGGGGAAGAAGTCACGGGTATTTTTTATATCTGTAACTGCTTTATATAAACAGGCCATGGATGTGCTGAGTAATCAGGAGATCAAAAAAGGATGCAAAAATATGGAAAATGAAATCAAATCGGGGATAAATATAGACAATATTTGTGATTTGTTAGAAGTTTATATTAATTAGAAATTTGGGAGAGAGATATGCCGTTTACATTTGCCCATCCCGCAGCAATAATACCTATAAATAGTAGATTTAAAAGCAAATTTTGCTTAACTGGGCTTGTTTTAGGCAGTATGGCTCCGGATTTTGAGTACTTTATTCGGCTTAAGCCATATTCAGCCTATGGACATAATCTAATAGGCTTTTTTGTACTTAATCTACCTCTATGCTTTTTATTGGCGTTCATTTTTCATTCTTTTCTAAAGGCCACTTTAATTGTACATATGCCCAAGCCATTAAATAATTGGTTAGGTATTTTTACTAAGCCTTGGAATCTTAGTTCCCTTAAAAAAGTTATAGTATTTGCTTATTCAGCGTTGCTGGGAATGCTCTCCCATGTAATTTGGGATTCATTTACTCATGCTGAAGGTATTTTTGTTAAGCTGATACCGGTCCTATCTACAAAAATAATCGTCATTGGGTATACAATCTTTCTTTATAAGATATTACAGCATAGCAGTACAATAATCGGAATGTTTATTATACTCGTTTATTTGTATAAGAAAAGGGACTTGAATTCAAAAGCCGTAGCCATTACTTCAGGAAAGAAATTGTTGTTTTATTTAATTATAACTATATCCAGTTTAATTCTCGCATTTGGTATAATATACATAAAATTTCATTCTGTCGGTTCGGTTAATATCGGATCAATTGTTGTTATAGTTATTGATTGTTTGTTTCTTGGCACACTTATTAGTTCCCTAATTAGTAGGGTTTGGCATAAGCCTAGGGTGATAATAAAATTTATACCTTTTGGAGTGGCGGTATCGGCAAAAATTACAACTAAAAAACTGCTTCAACCACAGCCTAAGAGACAAAGAAAAAAACGGTCTTAATAAAACCGTTAAAAGTAAAGCACACATTTTAACCTGACAGCAACAAGCGTCGCCATCTCTATTAATATTATAGCACAATAAACTTTACTGTAAACAAAAAATGTGTTGATAAGTGTTTATTGATTATTATTAAGGGGGCGTAGCCCATGGCATCCTTTGGCTACGTGGGTTTCAGGCCGCCAACTAACAAAGCTTTTACATTTCAGGGCACAGCATGAAGTATGCGTAAAAAGAAGATTCATGAGGTCATTGCTGCCCACACCGAGATTAGGCAAAACAGTATGAAAGGATTCCTGAAG
This sequence comes from Clostridiaceae bacterium, assembly GCA_012523685.1. Classification (GTDB taxonomy): domain Bacteria; phylum Bacillota; class Clostridia; order DSM-8532; family DSM-8532; genus DTU059. Next base: position 2,796 of record JAAYTR010000274.1, read on the forward strand.
AATGAGGAAGCCCGATGGACTTGTATTGAATGCGGCAATATAGTTAGTGTACACAGAGATGCTTGTCTTGTATGTAAAACGCAATACGTAAAGTAACAGTAACTCAGAAGATATCTACTGAGTACCTATACAATCTCCTAAGCTGCAAATAATTGGAGTTGCAATAATGAATTTTATTGAAATAGCTGCCGATAAAAACGTTTGCAAGGATCATAATTTAAAAATAAAAATTTAATATTTACTGAGGGCACTATTATAGGGCCAAGAAATTTATTTCAGCATTTTAATTATGCTGCTTATGTGCCCATTGGTACTTCATCAAAGGAACACAATCTTTTTTGATACTAACCGGACAGTTCTGTGCCGCTGCGGCAAATCGAAAAATAAACCCTTTTGTGATACCACACATCTATTAGTCGATTTCGTTGATAAATAGTAAGCATATTACACTTTATATCTATCATAAATCAAACATATCAATGTCAGTACCCCGCAATACCCCACAGTGGGGTACAGATATTTTACCAGATTTGAAAAACCAGTAAGGCTCGCTAAAAAGGCCAGACAAGAGCAAGTCAGTATAACTAGAGTGGCTTTTTTAGTATTCAAATTACAAATCCTTGCCGCGAAACCATATAAATCTCCCACTGCAGAGGTGTAGATTTCAGCTAGTAAAACTATTGCGTATACGCTCTTAACTAAAGGAGAAATTTTACGGGCAACCATAATCATAGGAATCTCTAAATGTTTTATTGAATCTACATTTACATAAAGAGTAAGGAATATTGCAGCAGCTCCGATACCAAGGCCAATTCCTCCTAATAGAGCACCGTTTTTGATGGTTTTCCTATCTTGGGCTTGCTTTCCCAGAGGACCCAGTATTGAGATTGAGGGAATAATATTATAGGATATGTAAAGAATTGAAGCCCACAACCAATTTCGCAGCATTAGCGGCCGTTCAACACCACTGTGGCTTATTTCTGATAAAGGCGGGGCTGATAATAGAGTTGCAATACTGACTAATACAGCTGAAAGCACTAAGAAAGGGACAACAATACTTATAGAATTTATAATGCTATTAAATCCACCTAATACTGTGATTACGGTAATTGTGGCCATAAAAAGACTGCCCAACAGGGGATGTAGATTGAATTCCTGATGGAAAAGAGCTCCGGATCCCGCTATCATTGCGGTTAAGGCACCAAAAAGGAAAAATGTGATAACAATATCGGAGAAAGCACCAAGATACCGGCCGCCTACTTTTCTTACTATGGGAAGATGCGAGGAAACATTAAGCTTCCAGCCTAATTCCATAATAATGTAACCGAAATAAATGAATAAAACTGTGATTATGAAAATTCCTATAAGTCCTTTTCTACCGAAGTAAACAAAGAATTGAAGTATTTCTTGACCTGAGGCGAAACCGGCGCCAACAATAGTTCCTATATAGGTTCCGGCAACTTGAAATGTAGTGATTTTTTTATTTTTCAATTAAACTACGCTCCTATTTTTAACCCTACAATAAGAATATCCTCGAAGGATTCAAAATAGCACTATAAGTGTATTTTTATAACCTCACCTGTTACCGAAACCAGAGAATTCGAACGGGTGCCGAGTCGCAGATGAACCTTTATTCTCGTTATAGACTTGTTTGGTGGTGATGCGATATAATTAACAACTATAAAGATATAATATAAAAAAGACATTTCATCAGGAGAAGAAAATGGACGAAATCTACTTACCGGCTTTATTAAAGTGCGAGTTATTCAATAATATTGGAAAAGATGAACTGAAGTCGCTCTTAACTTGTCTTAAGCCTTTAGTTCAAACTTATCCTAAAAATACTATTGTAGTGCGAAACGGAGATAGTCTGGATAGCCTGGGAATTGTTCTTGAAGGCCAGGCCTCGATTTTTAAGGATAGTATATCGGGAAACCGGATTTTACTTAAAAATATCGGCAAGGGCGAGATGTTTGGAGAGATTGCAGTTTTTGCACGTCAAAATGAGTGGCCGGCCTTGGTTCAGGCTATTACTCCATTGACGGTTTGCTTCTTTCCCAAAAACAAAATAGTAGATCAATGTACAAATGCATGTAAATGGCACAATTCTCTGGTAAGAAATATGTTGGGTGTAATTTCTGAAAGAGCACTGAAGCTAAGTAAAAAAATGGAGTATATCTCGATAAAAACAATGAGATCCAAGCTGAGTACTTTTATTTATGAACAATACCTTAAGGGAAAAACTACAACCTTGACACTTCCAATGAACCGCCAACAATTAGCAGACTTTTTGAATGTTTCGAGACCATCTATGTCCCGGGAACTTTCAAGAATGAGAGATGAAGGTATTATTGATTTTCACCTTTCGGCTGTTAGAATAATTGATATCGAAAAATTAAAAGAATATTGCGAGTAAGTTTTAGAGAGGGGATTAGCAAATATGAGTGAGAAGAATAAAGATATTGCTGCCAGAGTAAAGGGATTGAGGCTATTAGCAGGACTACCCATTGAAGAAGTTGCTAAGGCCTTTGATGTCAGCACAGAACTTTATGAACAGTACGAAAATGGCGAAGACGATATTCCGGTAAGCCTTTTAAATGAAATATCAAATTATTTTGAAGTTGATATGACAGAGATTCTTACAGGAATTTCACCGAAGCTTCGTGATGTTTGCATGGTCAAGAAGGGGGAAGGCTTAAGGGTTGAACGTTATGATCAATATGAGTTTCAGAGCCTTGCCTATAAATATGCAAAAAGAAAAATAGAGCCACTGCTTGTAACACTAATACCGGGCAAAAACCCTGAACTTGTTTCTCATAAAGGACAGGAGTTTAACTACTGCCTTGAAGGCCGTATGAAGGTGGTTGTGGGCAAAGATGAATATATTTTAGAGCCGGGTGATTCCCTGTATTTTAATTCACTTATACTCCATAAAATGCTTCCGTTGGACGATAAGGAAGCTAAATTTTTAACGGTGATTTTACTTTAGGAGGAAACAAAAGATGAATCTTGCACATCGCTACTTAAATAAAGAAGAATTTACAAGCTATGAAGACTTCGCACAAAACTTGAAGATTGATGTTCCCGAATCATTCAATTTTGCCTATGACATTATTGATGAATACGCTCGACTGGAGCCGGAAAGACTGGCTTTAGTCTGGTGTGACGACCATGGTGAAGAAAGATATTTTACCTTCGCTGATTTAAAATTCTGGTCTGATAAAACTGCAAATTATTTAAAAAACAACGGAATCAAAAAAGGCGATAAGGTTATGCTTATTTTGAGGCGACGCTATGAGTTCTATTTTTTCTGCTTTGCTCTATGCAAAATCGGTGCCGTATATATTCCTTCAACAAATCAGCTTAAAGAAAAAGATATCATATACAGAAACAATGCCGCAGGTGTAAAGATGATAGTTTCATATAACTGGCCTGAGGTCATTGATAGTGTTGAAAAATCACGCTCTGAATCAACTACACTTGAAAGTACAGTATTAGTTGGTGGGGATTATGAAGGCTGGCTTAATTATGACGAGGGAATTAAAGATGCCTCAGATAGCTGGGTGAGGCCTAGCGGAAGCGAAGATACAAGTAATACTGATCTTATGCTGATATACTTTACATCGGGGACCACCAGTATGCCTAAAATGGCCTGCCATGATTTTACTTATCCCTTGGGGCATATCGTAACAGCGAAATATTGGCAACGGGTAGTTGAAAACGGACTTCACCTAACTGTGGCCGAATCCGGTTGGGCTAAGTTTGGCTGGGGAAAGCTCTATGGACAATGGATTTGCGGTGCAGTTCAGTTTGTTTATGATATGGAGCGGTTTGATGCCGACAAACTTTTGAAAATGATTGAAAAGTACAAGCTCGCAACATTTTGCGCACCTCCGACAATCTACCGCTTCTTAATACAACAGGATTTATCAAATTATGATTTGCCTTCTCTGGTGCACTGTTCAACCGCAGGAGAGCCTTTGAATCCACAGGTGTTCTACACTTTTGAGAAAGTTACAGGTCTGAAGATACTAAACGGCTTTGGACAATCCGAATCCACTGTTATGGTAGCAAATTATGAATGGATGGATATAGATCCCGGGGCTATGGGAAAGCCAAACCCCATTTACAATATTGATGTTGTGGATGAAGACGGAAAGTCTGTTCCCGAGGGTGTTGAAGGCGAGTTGGTTGTTAGGGACGTGGACACCAACAAACCTGTGGGACTATTTGATGGCTATTACCAAAATGAAGAGGCTACAAAAAAGGTTTGGCATGACAACACATATCATACCGGTGATGTCGTGTATAAGGATGAGCATGGACTATTATGGTTTGTAGGAAGAAATGACGATGTTATTAAGGCTTCCGGTTACCGCATAAGCCCCTTTGAAGTAGAAAGCGCATTAATAGAGCATCCGGCTGTGGTAGAATGCGCAGTGACAGGTGCGCCGGATCCAATAAGAGGGACGGTAGTTAAAGCTACGGTTATTCTGGGGAAGGGTTATACTCCTTCGGACGAATTAAAGCATGAGATACAGATGTATGTAAAAAGTGTGACAGCACCATACAAGTATCCCCGTATTATAGAATTCGTTGATGAGCTTCCAAAGACTATAAGCGGTAAGATTAAAAGGGCACAGATCAGAAAGGTGGATCACGGGCAGGAATAAGCCGCTTATTGTAAGTTTATGGTGCTGCGGTAGTAGGCCATTCATAATCATAATTTTTTTATTGCAAATTTAAATTATCAGGTGTAGAATAAACATATGAACAATTGTTCATATGTTTATTCTATTTTGTTGCAGTTTACGGATGTAAGCATCGTAAAGAGCTATTATTAAATGATTTGGAGAGGTGTTATAAATATGAGCACAGACAATAAAAAGAAAAAAGCAGCAACCTGCGGACAAGTGATTGTTCACGATGACATTGTAAAAAGAGTCCAGGAGGATATGCCGGAAGAGGATAATCTTTATGATTTGGCTGAGCTGTTTAAGGTGTTTGGCGATACAACCAGAATAAAAATTATTTGGGCTCTGTTTCAATCAGAGATGTGTGTATGTGACATTGCGTATCTGCTCAATATGACCCAGTCAGCTATTTCTCATCAGCTTAGGGTTCTTAAAGCTTCAAAACTGGTGCGTAATAGAAGATCAGGAAAGACAGTATTTTATTCGTTAGCCGACAGCCACATAAAACAAATCTTCGAAATGGGTATGGAGCACATAACGGAAGGATAGCAGGTGATTTTATGACAATAAAGAGGGACTATGAGTTAGCAGGCATAAGCTGTGTCAACTGTGCAGGTAAAATTGAAGCAAGCATCAGAAAGCTTGATGGTGTGAATAATGCTAATCTAAATTATCCTTTATCAAAGCTTTCAATAGAAATTGCAGATAATGAAGCTTTAACACAGATTGAAAAACAAATTCAAGAGGTGTTGGATCGCATAGAAACGGGTTCAAAACTGGTGAAAAACGATGATGGTCATGTCAATGGCGACGACAATTATGGTATGTCAAAGATGACATTATTTATTTATATATTTGCGGCCATTTCGTATTTTGTAGGATTTTTTCTTGTTAAAAATCCTGCAATTAAGTTAATCCTTTTTGTTATAACCTACATAGTATTTGGACATAAGGTACTTATAAAGTCAGTCAAAAACATTTCAAAAGGTAATGTCTTTGACGAGAACTTTTTGATGTCGATCGCGTCAATTGGTGCATTTATAATAGGAGAATATCCCGAAGCTGCCGCTGTAATGATGTTCTATCAAATCGGTGAGCTCTTTCAGGATTATGCGGTTGACCATTCAAAAAGAGCAATTAAGAGTCTTATCGCTATAAAACCTGATTATGCAAATATTAAAACCTCTGAAGGATATGAGAGGGTAGATCCGTCAATTGTAAAGGAAGGGGACTTAATTCTTGTGCGTCCGGGTGAAAGGGTGCCCTTAGACGGTATAGTTATTGAAGGGTCTTCGGCACTTGATACTTCGGCTCTGACGGGTGAATCTCTTCCAAGAGAGATTGGCCCCGGCAAAGAGATATTGTCGGGCAGTATTAATCTGTCCGGAGTTTTAACCGTTCAAGTTACAAAATTATTTGAAAACTCTACGGTTAACAGAATTCTTTCCATGGTAGAGAATGCATCACAGAAAAAGGCTGTGACAGAGCGCTTCATAACACGGTTTGCTGCGGTTTATACACCTGCTGTGGTAGGTTTTGCAGCTTTATTGGCAGTAGTTCCACCATTATTCTTCAACGGTGTGTTTAGTCAATGGTTATATCGTGCTCTGGTGTTCCTGGTTGTATCCTGCCCGTGTGCATTAGTGATATCTATTCCGTTGGGATTTTTCGGCGGGATTGGTGCAGCCTCAAAGAGAGGAATACTGGTAAAGGGCGGAAATTACCTTGAAGCACTGGCAAAGGTCAATACCATGGTATTTGACAAAACGGGTACATTGACGAACGGTTCGTTTGAGGTTACAAAAATAAATACCGGAAACGCATTTACAAAAGAAGAGCTGCTTTACTTTGCGGCTCATGCTGAAGCGTTTTCAACTCATCCATTGGCGGTTTCAATTTTGAAAAAGTATGGAGAAGAGCCTGATAAAGATCTGATTGCCGAATATACCGAACATGCCGGAATGGGTGTTTCTGCTAAGATATCAGAAAAAACTGTACTTATGGGGAATCGTACACTTTTTAACAGACACAATATCGAAATTAAAGAGGAGAAAAGTTCAGGAACTCTTATTTACCTTGCCGTTGACGGAAAATTTGCCGGATCTATTGTCCTTGAAGATGCAGTTAAAGAAGATGCGGCAAAAGCTATCAAAGAGCTACGCAGTCTGGGTATCAACGATATTGTTATGTTAACCGGAGACAGAAGAGATGCAGCAAATTCTGTTGCCGAGAAACTTGGCATAAAGAGTGTGTTTTCAGAGCTTCTTCCTCATGAAAAGGTAGATTGTCTCGAGAAAATTTTTGAAGAACGCAAGAACACCGGTAAAATCGCCTTTGTCGGGGACGGTATAAATGATTCACCCGTTATTGCAAGGGCGGATATTGGCATTGCAATGGGTGGAACCGGGTCTGATGCGGCAATTGAAGCGGCTGATATTGTTATGATGACCGATGAACCGGGTAAAATTCCCGAGGCGGTACGAATTGCTAGAAGAACAAAGACTGTCGTTTATCAAAATATAGCCCTGGCTATGATAGTAAAAGTAATTGTTTTAGCTATGGGAGCCGGCGGTGTTGCAAGCCTTTGGGAAGCTGTGTTCGCAGATGTTGGAGTAGCACTGCTGGCAATACTCAATGCCATGAGGCTTACACGGTTGAAGTAACTGTTGCTATTAAATAACAAGTGAAGAAAAAAGAAGGCATAATAGCGACATATTAAGAATAATGCGAAGTAGTCCTTGTTTGCACAAACATAATTAAGCGGCGTGGCTGCTGCGATTTAAAGCGGAGCATGGATTGCGTAGCGAGCGCGACTAGAAACTGGATGTTGGAAATGGAGCGCTAAATCGCAGCAGTCTACAGCCGCTCACCTGTTTAACGTAAAAAGA
>JAAYTR010000275.1 GCA_012523685.1 Clostridiaceae bacterium
CCTATTGCAATTTCCTCAGGAGTATAGTTCATGGCTTTTGCGCCTCCCGACTGAATAAAGGGTATAATCTGAATAGGTTTTGCTGAGGATCTGAAGAAGAACTGGGTGTTAATGTCGCCTTTTTTGTATATTATCCTGCCCTCTGAATCAACAACGCATATATAACCCTGATGGATACTCTCCACATACCGGTTTCTTGTAACTACTGCTAATTGCTCCATGTTTCAAACTCCTTTATGGATATATGTCTCCCGGTTTATAATGGCTGTGCGTATTTTCTGTAAGGCTGAATGTCGGATGAATATACCCGACGGTATTTCCTTTATCATCTTTTACAGCCGGAAGGGCCCATCTTTCAAGCTTTTTGACAGTTGCGGCATCAAGAATTTCCAGCTCCTCCAGTACCCGCACTGCAACAGGAAAGCTTGACCAGGGATGCCCGTCAGACATCTTTATAGATACGCCCAGCCGTTTTTCCGGGATTGATATGCAATAGATACCTTCCGCACCGATTTTACCTATAACGCGTCCATCGGTATAATTAATTAAATCGGTACAGAATGTACCTCTACCTCTTATAACACGGGGGTAATTTATCATGGCACTTTGTATAAGCCCGAAGCAATCCTTGTATTTTCTGTTTCCTTCATAGCCGTGGGCAAGCCGTGCATATAACCAGGCGGTTTGCTGCATTGTAAGAAAATATGTGGGCAGAGTGCAGCCGTCTTTTCCCGTGATTACTTCATTTTCATCACATTCTAAAAGCCCGGCCATTGTTTTTTTAATCAGCTGATTTACAGGGTGATCCGGATTCGTATAATTTTTTACCGGATAATTATAAAACCGGCATAAAGCCAAAAAACCCGCGTGCTTTCCCGAGCAGTTGCTGAAAATAGGATCCGGCCTTTTACATAGCATTACCAGCGCATCATGGACCTTTTGGCTTTCCGGATACTTGTGTCCACAGTCCAGGTCCTTTTCGGTGAGGCCAATTTTCTTTAGTATCGACAAAATAATTTTCCGATGGAAGGCCTGTCCCTGATGGGAGGAGCACATAATGGCCAATTCCTTAAGAGATATGTTATATCTTTCTATTAGCCCCGAATTGACATAAGCAACGGCATAAATCGGCTTCCCCGATGACCGGAGAAAAACTCCGGCATTCGGATCTCCTATGGAGTATATAACATTGTTATCTGAATCGGTTACACAAATATATCCGTCATGTAAGCTTTCTACTCTACCTGACCTTGTTCTGACTGCTAACTGCGGCATATTTCTACTCCTTTTTACATTGCTGTTGTTATTATTTCAATTTAGTCTTAAGAATATCATGAGTATGTGCTATAATTACTTTACCTATTCAAAATAAAAATTGAGGTATTTTATGCAATTTGAAGTTGTTAAGGACATCCTGCTGTCGGACACATTGGTTCCGGATATTTTTCTCAGCGATATAATGCCCAGACTCCCGTCCGATGCTGTTAAGGTGTACCTTTACTGCATTTTTTTAAGTAAATACAATAAAGAAGCCCGTCCTGAAGATATGGCAGCAAAGCTGGATCTTTCCATGGATACTGTTAACGCTGTTTTCTTAATCCTTGAAAAAGAAGGACTTATTTTACGGACTCCAAAAGTTATCTCCCTGACAAACGTTAAAGAACAAGCTCTTTCAAAGCTATACAAGAAAAAGACTACCTCTGATGTCGAAACTGCAAACAGCAAAACCCAGGCAAATATCAGAAGAAATCAATGTATAGATTCGATAAACAAAATGTTCTTTCAGGGAATTATGGCTCCCAGCTGGTACGCTGCAATAGATAACTGGTTTTCAGACTATCGCTTTGACGAGGATGTAATGGTTAGCCTGTTTAAATTTTGCTATGATAATAATGCGTTAAATATCAAATACATAGAAAAGGTCGCCGCTACCTGGGCATCAAAGAACATAACCAACCATTGGGAGCTTGAAAAGTATATGGAGGCCTGCGAGAGAACAAAAGAAATTGGAAAAGTAATTGCAAGGTCCCTGAGACTGGGTAAAAAGCTCACCACTTACGAAGAGAAATATCTGGAAACCTGGCTTAATGAATATGGTTATGACATGACCATAATTGATGAGGCTCTTAAGCTTACAGTAGGTAAATCTACACCCTTTAAGTATGCCCATAATATTCTCACCAATTGGCATAAGGAGGGTATACAAAGCCTGGAACAGCTAAAAGCGTATCAGGAAGCTTCTTTCTCGGCAAAAACAAGCAAACCTAAGGTGCAGTCAGGAAAAACCACCCGCAGGGGGAATTTTCAGCAGCGCAGCTATGATGATGACTTTTATGATAAACTCGAAAAGCTGTAAACCCATTACAGGCGAACTGAAAGGATAATGTTTAAATGGCTGAAATAAGGCGCTTTTTAGACAGCGAATTTGCACTTAAGCGTGACCGGGCTATTTATGAAGCAGAACGGCGAAAACAAGAAGTTTTTGAAAAGATTCCCGGGTTAGCACAGATTGAAACTGAGATTACATTGACAGGTGTACGTTATGCCCGCTCACTTATAAATGAACCGGCATCATCGCATTCTGTAAATGAGTATCTGGATAAATTAGCCCGTTTAAACAGCAAAAAAGAAGCTCTGTTAAAAGAGCATAATATACCGGTCGATTATATGGATCCCCGCTTCAGCTGTACAGCCTGCGGAGATAAGGGATATATATCCAAAGATGGTGCATCAGTGCCTTGTTCCTGCTATCAAAACCTGTATCTGGAGCAGTTGTACAGGGTTTCAAACCTTGTAGATGACGGGGAGACCGGTTTTGAGTTTTTCAATGAGAATTATTATCCGATTAATCCCGATAAGAAAAAGTATTTTACCGATATTTCTCCGAGAGCACAAATCCTTGAAGTAAAA
>JAAYTR010000276.1 GCA_012523685.1 Clostridiaceae bacterium
AACGGTATCAGCTTTACCAGTTCCATTAAATCATTGTGGAAGGCATGGTCACTATGTTCTCCTAATAGTACTGTAAACAAATCAGCGTTATTCTTGGCATATTCCAAAATTCCCTTGAGATTTTGTTCTGTGATTGGCATCCTGTCATCTACGTACTGATCCAAAAAGCTTTTTAAATTCGTTATTACTTCACCCTCAACCTGGCGCAGAAGATCAAATTGGTCGGTATAGTGTGCGTAAAAGGTGCTGCGGTTAACATCCGCCACTTCACACAAAGCGGTGACTGATATCTTAGAAATATGACGCTCTTTAAGCAGCTCTACAAGCGCATCTTTAAGAAGAGCTTTTGTGTATTTAACTCTGCGGTCTGTTTTTTCTTTCATAAATATTCTCCTTAAAAATTTACAATTGAAACCGACAATTCGATCAAATTGTGATGGGAAAAAAGCATTTTCGCCAACACTGTTGGTTGAATTCCAACAGTGTGTTTATTATAATTCATACAGAAGGATAACACAAGACTTAAATTCATCTACAGGAAGAATATATGGACAGATTTGCAAGAGCTATTATAAGAAACCGGAAAAAAATTATTTTACTTTTTATTATTATATCCATAATATCGGTTGTACTGACACTGTTTGTGGACGTTAATTACAATATGGCCGATTATCTTCCTCAAAAGGCTGTGTCCACTACCGGCATTAAGGTTATGAATCGCGAATTCACTCAGGCTATTCCAAATGTCAGCGTTATGGTTGAGAATGTCTCAATCATAGAATCCTTGGACATAAAAAGGCAGCTTTTTGAGGTAGAAGGTATAAGTGAAGTTTTATGGTTAGATGATGTAGCAGACTTAAAGATGCCCCTGGCAATGCAGGATAATGAAACCGTTGAAGGCTTCTATAAAGACCAAAGTGCATTATTTTCAGTAACCATTAAAGATGGAGCCGAATCGGATGCCATAGCTGCAATTCGTAAGATTATCGGTTCTGGAGGATCAATAGCAGGTGAGGCAGCGAATCTTAACGATATGAAAAAGGCTGCCGTAGCCGAAGTAGGACTGGCTGTAACTATCTTACTGCCTGTTATTATTATAATATTGATTTTGTCAACGACATCATGGATGGAACCCATATTGTTTCTTTCAGCAATTGGGGTTTCTGTAGTCATCAATATGGGCACCAACATAATTTTTGGAGAGATTTCATTTGTAACAAACTCAGTGAGCCCTATACTTCAGCTGGCAGTATCAATGGACTACGCTATTTTTCTGCTCCATAGCTTTGCAGACTTTCGTAAGGAATATGATGACGTGGAAGAGGCAATGTTCCATGCAATCAAGGCTTCGGCTACTACTGTGGCGGCCAGTGCACTAACAACATTGTTCGGATTTATAGCACTTATATTTATGGAGTTCAGAATAGGGCCTGATTTAGGAATTTGTCTTGCAAAGGGCATTGTTTTCAGCTTCATTTCTGTCATGGTATTTCTTCCCGCGTTGACTCTATCCCTGTATAAGTTAATTGATAGAACCGCGCACCACACGATTATGCCGGAATTCAGAAACATAGGGAAATATGTGGCTAAGCTTTTTATTCCCATTGCTATAATAGTTACCATAGTTATAGTACCCAGCTATCTGGGACAGGGGAAAACAGACTTTCTATATGGTTACGGTGACTTTGATGCCAATAATGAACTAGGGCGCAGTAATATTGCCATCAACGAAAAGTTTGGACGTACAAATATTTTAGCCGTTTTAGTCCCTAAGGGTAATGTGGCAAAAGAAGTAACGCTGACAGATAAACTTAAGCAACATCCTCATATTAAAAGCGTGATTTCGTATGTATCAACTGTGGGGGCAACCATCCCTTCAGACTTTTTGGGGGAAGATATTACCGGGCAATTTTACTCGGAAAATTATTCACGTATTGTTCTATACACAGATTTGCCTGATGAAGGGGAAAAGACTTTTAATGCTGTGGAGGAAATAAATACTATAATAGGCCAATACTATGACGAGTATTATATGGTGGGGCAAAGCGCAACGTTGAGCGATATAAAAAAGGTAGTAGAAGTTGACAACAGCCGGGTTAACTTTATAGCTATTGCGGCGGTATTTTTGGTGATATTATTATCCTTTAAATCGCTGTTGCTGCCGATTATTCTTGTACTTACTATTGAAGTAGCCATATGGATTAATCTTTCATTTCCCTACTTTACCGGCACCTCAATAAATTACTTAGGTTACCTGGTGCTTAATACAGTTCAGCTGGGAGCAACAATTGACTATGCAATATTACTTACAGATAACTATATACAGAAACGAAAAATTATGCCTGCAAAGAATGCTATTTATGAAGCTCTTTCAATTGCTTTCAGATCAATTCTGGTATCAGCATCCATACTGTCTTTTGCAGGGTTTACTCTATACTTTACTTCGTCAAATACTATTGTTGTTGACATTGGACTATTGCTAGGCCGGGGCACCATAATATCCATGTTTATGGTAATCTGTTTCCTGCCTGCCATGCTAATGATTTTTGATAAGCTAATAAATAAGACAACAAAGGGAGCAAACTTTTTAATGTCATAATGAGTTTTATTTAAGAATCTTGCCCCTTTGTCATTCTGAGCGTATGCGAAGAATCTTTTCGTTGACGTATAAGATTCTTCGACTCCGCTACGCTCCGCTCAGGATGACAATGGACGCCCAAAATGACAGGTTGTAATAGTAGAAAAAAGATGAAATATGATAGAAAAGTGATATAAAAAGGAGCAATTTATGAAACCAATAAAATCATTAAAGAAGAAAAAAGGAATAAGAATAACAGCACTTATTATCATAGCAGCACTCCTTATTACGGTATATACTCCTGTCCCTTCAGGAGCTGCATCTTTAAAAGAAGAGGTGGTGTATGTCCGCCTGAACAACGATGGTTCTGTGAACCAGGTCTATGTTGTTAACAGCTTTGAGCTGGGAGAGAACAATACGATTATAGATTACGGAAACTATGCCTATGTGAAGAATCTTACCGACAACAATGAGATCAGGCTGGAGAGCGGGAAAGTTACTGTAGATGCGCAAGGGAATCAATTATATTATGAAGGCTTCTTAATGAATCCTCAGCTTCCGTGGGAGATATCAATAAGTTATATGCTGGACGGGAAAGAGATCTCACCAAATGATATAGCGGGGAAATCAGGCCGGTTATTTATTGAGATTGAGACCGATGCTAACCCTCTTGGAAACAAAGACTTTTTTGACAGCTATGCACTTCAACTTTCACTTACCCTTAACAGCAGCATTTGTAAAAACATTTCTGCTCCGGGCGGCACAGTGGCAACAGCCGGCGGAAACAAACAGATAAGCTATGTAGTTTTACCGGGAAAGGCTTCCAGACTGGAGTTAAGTGCCGATGTTAAAGACTTTGAGATGCCTGCCATTACTATTGGCGGTGTTCGATTAAATATGGATTTCACTATTGATAATTATGATTTGTCTGAGCTGGAGGAGCTGACCGATGCGGTGGCAGAGTTAGATGACGGGGTTCAGGAGCTTCTTGATGGTATTTTCGATATGAAAAAAGGGGTTTCCGACCTGCATGGCGGGACTAAAGAGCTGCGTGACGGTGTCGGAGAATTTAAAGAGGGTGTAGGGGAGCTTTCTGACGGTATAGGAGAGCTTAAAGATGGAGTGTCAGAGCTTAAGGATGGAACCATTGAAATGGCAGATGGTGCAATGGAGCTGGCTGACGGCACTCTGGACCTGGTAGACGGTGTCCGTGAATTGGACGAAGGAGTAGGGGAGTTTGCCGATGGCGTTGACGAACTGTACGATGGCATAAAAGAGCTGTTATTAGGTACTTCAAAGCTTTATGGGGGAATGAGCGACATTACGGAAGGCTCGGCAGAGCTTAAGTCAGGCGTGAAATCTCTGGCTTCAGGTGCCATTGCAGCAGCAAGCGGCGGCGGGCAGCTGGCAGCGGGTTTCGATAAATACTTTGACGGAATTATAGCTTTGGTCAATGCTCAGTTGGCAGGTTCAGGAATTCCGGGCTTACCATTAACCCGTTCCAATTACTCAGATGTATTAGAAAACGTACT
>JAAYTR010000277.1 GCA_012523685.1 Clostridiaceae bacterium
TATTAATAGCCTCCCCTTATTAAAATGAGTTAAAATAGACAGGATATGAATAACATTACCCATACCGAAAAATGTCATCTGGGGCAAGCGGAGTCTTCCCTTTTGTCATCCTGAGCGGAGTGTTGGCGCCCTACCTGTCATCCTGAGCGGAGCGGCAGCGGAGTCGAAGGATCTTATGTGTTAACGAAAGATTCTTCGCTAATGCTCAGAATGACACAACGCTAGTGTTCAGGTGACTAATGTGAGATACTGTAAAAAGGTGACTACCCTGATTAATAAAACGAATGAGGAGAATATGAAAATTTTACTTATTGCAATAAATGCAAAATTTGAGCATGAAAATCTGGCTGTATGGTGTTTAAATGCTGCTTGCCTGCAAGCTGATATTCGGGCAACAGTTAAACAATACTCAATAAATGATTCGATGCAGAGAATCTGGGCTTCAATTATAGAAGAATCCCCCGATGTTGCTGCCTTTTCCTGCTATATCTGGAATCGTGAATTGGTAGTCAAGCTGATTAGTGACTTAAAAAAAGCCAGGCCGGAATGCACAGTAATAGTTGGAGGTCCGGAAGTCAGTTATGAAGACTCTGAAAATGAGTTTTACTCTATAGGAGCAGACTTTGTTATTAAAGGTGAGGGCGAAGAAAAGTTTCCGTTATTATTAAAAGCCCTGGAAGAGCAGAATAGGATTCAGGCAAAAGAAGTCCTTGAAAATGCAGGGGCCTGTACAAAGCGGGGTTACACATCACCCTATGTAGACGCGTATCTTGAGCGGATTAAAGGCAGAATTGCATATATTGAATCCTCAAGGGGATGCCCATATCGTTGTTCCTATTGCTTGTCATCCGAGAGTACAGGGCTGGAGTATTATCCTTTTGAAATGATAAAGGAAGATATTGAAAAGTTGGTAAGCGCTAAAGCCAGGGTCATTAAATTTGTTGACAGATCCTTTAATGTAAATGAAGAGCATTCTCTTAAAATTTGGGACTTTATACGGGAGTTTGAAAACGAAAGAGTAACCTTTCACTTTGAGATTAATCCTGATATCCTTACGAAAAGGCAAATAGACAGTCTGCTCTCCATGCCTGTCGGACTTGTTCAGCTTGAAGCGGGGATTCAATCGGTAAATCCCAAGACGCTAAAAGAGGTTTCCAGAGTGATGAAGGTACAAACGGCAGTTGAAAACCTGAAAACTCTTATGAGTAAAGGAAACCTGCATATTCATGTGGATCTTATTGCGGGCTTGCCCTATGAAGATATGGATTCTTTTAGAGAATCATTTAACACAATTTATCAGATAGGTGCTCATCATTTGCAATTAGGCTTTCTAAAGCTGCTTCACGGAACCAGAATACGGAGGGAAGCTGATTTACACGGTTACAAATACAGAGATTACCCGCCATATGAAGTTATTGAGAACAAATATATTACATCGGCAGAAATACTGGAGATAAAAGGTATAGAAGAAGCTTTGGACCGTACTCTAAACTCAGGAAGGTTTACTCATACATTAAAATATCTTGAGAATTATTTTACTGAGCCGTTTAATCTGTACAAGGGCTTTTCAGAGTTCTTGAAGAGCCGCGGAAGATTGTATCAACCTGTTGCTGCGGCTAAACTATTTGAATATCTAAGGGAATATGCTTTTAAGATTGATGGAGTTAACAAGCTGGAGCTTGATTCATTTATTGCTCTTGACTATGTGTGCTCAATAAAAAATACAGTTTTCCCCGAATTTCTTAATAACAGTGATGTGAAGGCTCTAGATGTCAGAATTCTGTTTGAGCAGATACCCGAATTCGTATGGAAGAAAGAGTACAGAAAAAGGTTTATGGTGCTGGAGGGGAGCTTCCCTGATAAAAAAGAAGGCAAAATAACAGCAGTTGAGAATAGAATGATAGTGGATACAGAAAACATTGATCCTATTACCCAACGTGCAAGTGCCATACCCTATAGCATCTTTACCCAGGATTGAAAATAGAGTAAAATAATTATATGTATGCAAATATAAATGGTGGTGAAATAATTGAAATTATCTACAACAAGCAGAATATTATCTATAGCAGCTGGAGTGGTTGTTTTTGCCGTGCTTTTATTTTTATTGCGTACATTAACCTTACCTCTCATTGCCGGCGTTATAGGATGGCTTGTGGTAATTTTGTTTTTTTCTAAAAAAGAGAGAGATAATGCCATTATTGTAGAGGGTATGACTCGTTCTGATATTGATGAAACAATTAAAAAAGGCCGTAAGCTTACCGGGGGAATGAGACAAGCAATAAAAAGATTATCCCAGCTTGAAATATGCAAAGAGGTTGAAGATTTGTGCCGTATTGCCGAATCAATGTTTGACCTTCTAAAAAAGGATCCCAAGGATATCCGTATAGTAAAACAGTTTATAACATACTACTTGGAGCCTACCCATAAGATAATCATAAAATACGTAGAGCTTGCAACTACAAGACCCATGCCGGCTGATGCAGTTGAAACCCTTGAGAGAACAGAAAAATCTTTAAAAGGGATTCGGACCACTTTTCTTCAACAGAAGGAAAAGATGCTGGCAAATGACGTTATTGATTTAGATACTGAAATTAAGGTATTTGAAACCCTTGCAAATAACTATGGGACATCAACAAAAAAAGATAAAAATAATTTAAACCAGACAAGAAATGGTATGTAATGTGCTTATATAAAAAGGAAAGGTTTGGTAATATATATGGAAGCTCAAGTACAGCCCGCACCGTCTCATAATAATGCAGTTGACAATTATGATGTGAATAAGTGGAATGAAATGACTCCAGAGGAGAGGCAGCAGGTATTGGATCTTGCAGCACAGATTGATGTGTCAGATTCTCAGAGTGTTATTCAATACGGTAACTTGGCGCAAAGTGATATATCCAAATTTTCAGACGCCATGCTTGACCAGATAAGAGCAAAGGACAGCGGTGAGGTTGGAGAAGTACTGACCGATCTTTTAGTTAAGGTACAGGATGTCAACATTGATTCTATAGATCCAAATCAGAAGGGTTTTTCCTTAGCAAAACTATTTGGCGGGGTAAGAAAAGAAACCCAAAAATTTATTTCTCGCTATGACAAGATCAGTATCCAGATAGAAAAGATAATTGATCAGCTTGATAGAGCCAAGCTTCAGCTTATACGTGATATAACAACATTGGATACAATGTACGAAAAGAACCTGGAATATTTAAAGCAGCTTGATATTTATATTATGGCAGGGTCACTGAAGTTAAAGGACCTAAACGAGAAGGTTATGCCCGAGTTGAAGGAAAGAGCCACAAGAACCGGTGACGCTATGGACGCGCAAAAAGTTAAGGATATGGCCGAGCTCATATCAAGGTTCGAAAAGAAAATCCATGACTTAAAGCTTAGCCGGATGATTGCAATTCAAAGTGCGCCGCAGATTCGTCTGATCCAGAATAACGATCAGACCTTAGTGGAGAAGATTCAAAGCTCTATAATGAATACTATTCCGCTCTGGAAGAATCAGATAGCAATTGCCATTACAATGCTTCGCCAGCAATCAGCCCTAAGGCTTCAAAGGGATGTTACCAATACAACCAATAATCTTTTAGCCCGTAACTCAGAGATGCTTAAGACCAGCTCAATTGATATTGCCAGGGAGAACGAACGAGGGATTGTGGATATAGAAACTTTGAAGAAGGTTAATGAGGATCTTATCATAACTCTGGAAGAAACCCTGAAAATCCAGCAGGAAGGCCGTGAAAAGAGAGCCCAGGTTGAGGTTGAACTTAAGACAATGGAGAATGACATTAAGAACAAACTGATGGATTTAAAAGACAGGGTATAAGAAAATAGATAAAATATAATACCATAATTCTAAAGCACCTTGAAAAAGTGCTTTTGCTTTTATTAACCGTTATTTTTTTATAAGAATTCAACGAAGGAAAAAGTTTAGAGGTAATTTATGATATGATACAGATTAAAGTGAAGTAAGCGACGAAGCCTTGACATATGTTGTCTTTTGAGAATATAATTTATTGAACAATAAAATGCATAAAATGCGATGATCGGATCAGTAAGATTCTTAAGTATTATCCTTAAAGAGAGCAGGGGAAAGGGTTTGGGTATTAATAAACTCCTGGTGAGAGCCCGCAGGATAAAAGAGTCTGAATATCAGTCGTGAGCAGCAGCCCGAAAAGGTGGTAAAACTACCCTAATAAGGTGAGCCGGTGAAGGACCGTTATCCCTGAGAGTGACAGTTATCAGGACAATTTATTAACTGTAATTTGGGTGGTACCGCGAACAGGAGCTTTTCGTCCCATAGAGGGATGGAAGGCTATTTTATTGCAGATATATATTAGAATATAATGTAGTGCATTATGATACTTTGTAACGCTTATATACATACTTTAACAAAAAGAGAGGATTGATAAAATGTCAGTGGATTACGGAAAAACACTGAATTTGCCAAAAACTGATTTTCCCATGCGAGGGGGGCTTCCCGAAAAAGAGCCTCAGATATTGAAATCATGGCAGGATAAAGATCTTTATAAAAAGCGCCTTAACAGGAACAGACTTAAGGGTAAAAAGTTTGTGCTGCATGACGGCCCTCCATATGCAAATGGTGGTATCCATCTGGGAACGGCTTTGAACAAGGTTCTAAAAGATATTATTGTACGTTACTATGATATGAAGGGATATTTTGCGCCTTATGTCCCGGGTTGGGATACTCATGGGCTTCCGACCGAGTTAAAAGCAATAAAAGAAAAAGGACTCAATCGCCATGAGGTAGGGCCGGTGGTGTTCCGCAAAGCTTGTGAAGAAATTGCAATGAAATATCTGGATGTCCAGCGTGAATCCTTTAAACGTCTTGGCGTTATGGGGGATTGGGAAAATCCGTATATAACTCTGAAACCTGAATTTGAAGCAAAGCAGATTGAAGTATTTGGTCAGATGGCAAAGCTGGGGTGTATCTATAAAGGAATGCGCCCGGTTTACTGGTGTCCGTCCTGTGAAACCGCTCTTGCTGAAGCTGAGATAGAGTATCAGGATGATCATGGAACATCGATTTATGTTAAGTTCCCAGTGAAGGACGACAAGGGTAAACTAAAAGGAATTGTAGAAACTCTTGATAACTTGTACGTAGTAATATGGACAACCACTACCTGGACCTTACCGGGTAATCTCGCTATATCATTGAATCCTGAGTTTGTCTATGTGGTTGTAGAAGCCAATAATGAGCGGTATATTGTGGCTAAGGAACTGGCTGAAAATGTTATGAAAGCAGCAGGGATAAGCGATTACAAGGTTCTGGGAGAAATCCCGGGAAGCGAATTGGAGTATGTAGTTTGTGCTCACCCCTTCCTGGACCGAGATTCTCTTGTTATAGTGGGAGATCATGTTACTCTGGAAGCCGGTTCCGGTTGCGTTCATACTGCTCCCGGTCACGGTGCCGAGGACTTTGATGTTTGCAAAAAATACCCTGAGATAGGTATAGTTGTACCCGTTGATGACAGAGGGCACATGACTAAAGAGGCTGGACCTTTTGCCGGTCTGTACTATAAAGCTGCAAATAAAGCGATTTTACAGACACTTAAAGAAACAAACCTGCTGTTAGCAGAAGAAATGATTACTCACCCTTATCCTCATTGCTGGCGCTGTAAAGAGCCAATAATCTATAGGGCGACTGAACAATGGTTTATTTCCATCGATAAATTCAGAAAACAGGCTTTAGATGCAATAAAGGAAGTAAGATGGATACCCGGATGGGGCGAAGAGCGTATTTCTAAAATGGTTGAAGATCGCGGCGATTGGTGTATCTCCCGTCAGCGTATTTGGGGCTTGCCCATACCGATATTCTATTGTAAGGAATGTGGCAAAGAAATAATAAATGACGAAACTATAAACGCAATAAAAACCCTTTTTGCTAAAGAGGGCTCTAATGCATGGTTCAAATACGAAGCCAGAGAAATTCTTCCTGAGGGCTATAAATGTGAATGCGGTGGTACAGATTTTAAGAAAGAAACAGATATAATGGACGTGTGGTTTGATTCAGGTTCCAGCCATATTGCGGTAGCTGAGACAAATCCGGATTTAGGCTGGCCGGTAGATATGTATCTGGAAGGCAGTGATCAGCACAGAGGCTGGTTCCAGTCATCCCTTTTAACCGCAACCGCTGTAAGAGGCAGAGCACCCTATCGTCAGGTTCTTACCCACGGATATGTGGTTGACGGGCAAGGCAGAAAAATGAGTAAATCCCTCGGTAACGGTATTGACCCGATGGATATCTGTAAGCAGTACGGAGCTGATATTTTGAGGCTTTGGGTTTCTTCCAGTGATTATAAGGTGGATATTCGTATTTCAAATGATATTCTTAAGCAACTTACTGAGAGCTACAGAAAAATCCGTAATACCGCCAGATTTATCCTGGGGAATATATATGACTTTGATCCAAATAAGGACAGTGTTTCATACAGCGAGATGGAAGAATTGGATAAATGGGCTCTTCTAAAGCTTAATCAGCTTGTTGCCAAGATTGAGAAAGCTTATTCTGAGTACGAATTCCACACTATGCTCCATGCCATCCACAATTTCTGCGTAGTTGATATGAGCAGCTTCTATCTGGATGTAACAAAGGACAGGATGTACGCTTCCAAACCCGATGATAAAGCCCGTCGTGCAGGGCAGACAGCCATGTATATAATTCTGGATACCCTCACAAGACTGCTGGCGCCGGTTCTGGCCTTTACTGCAGATGAAATATGGCAGTATTTGCCGCATACAGATAAGGATAATGCCGAGAGTGTTATGCTTAATGATTGGCCTGAAGCTAAAGCCGAGTTTGAAAATGAAGCTCTAGATCAAAAATGGGAAAGGATTCTTGAGGTTAGAGACAGTGTTCTAAAAGCACTTGAAGAAGCCAGAAACAAAAA
>JAAYTR010000278.1 GCA_012523685.1 Clostridiaceae bacterium
AAAGAGCGTTTTTATAAAGGAAAGAACTCTATCATCAGGGACAGGATTGAAGAATTAAGCAGAAAAGAACAGGTTAATCTTTCTTTAAGCGACGAAAAGGCTGTTATAGTGGCTTTAAAATCTCTGGATTTTACAAAAGTTACTGATCATGTTGAGTCTATATTCGAAAAAATAAAACACGAAAACTATAGTTATAATTCAATTCAAATGATTTGTGCAGAACTTATAAACATTGCAAACCGGATTGCCAGAGAAGCCGGAATTGATATGGGGCAGATATACGACAGTGTTCCATATACCGAAATGAAGCGGCTGGAAACACTCGGTGAAGTTAAAGACTGGATAATAGAGAGGTATCAAAAGCTGATTCTTATACTTAAGGAGGCAAAACTTAACGCCCACTACAGTAAATACACAAAAAAGGCCATCAGCTATATACTCCAAAACTTCTCAAAAAATATATCCTTAAATGATGTGGCTCAATATATCGGTGTTAACAGCTCGTACTTTAGCAGAGTATTCAAAGAAGATACCGGTATGGGTTTTGTTGAATATCTGAATACCACACGTATAGAAAACGCAAAGCAAGCCATTAAAGCCGGAAACTCGAAGCTCAAGGAGATTGCTCTTGATGTGGGCTTCAATAACTATACGTATTTTACCAAAGTCTTTAAAGATGTTTTGAATATGACACCCCAGGAATACGAAAAAAAGGTTATGATGTAGAAATCCTGAGAGGAGCGTATACAAGTGTAGCGGCTGTAGACTGCCGCGATTTAGCGCTCCATTTCCAACATCCAGTTTCTAGTCGCGCCCGCTGCGCAATCCATGCTTCGCTTTAAATCGCAGCAGCCACGCCGCTTAAATTACGTTTGTACAAGCTGTCAACCTGAGCGGAGCACAGCCCCCCCTGTCATCCTGAGCGAAGCGTAGCGAAGTCGAAGGATCTTTACATCAACCTATGAGAATCATCATTCCTCGGAGTTAATGATGTATGATACCTGTGCCCCTATAATATAGGAACTAAATTGCCGATAAAGTTCTATGAAAGACTGTATTTAGGGGATGAAGGCTTGAAAAATTTAAAAAAACCAATAATTACAATGCTGGTATTTGTTATAATCACGTCTTGCTTTAATATAGCTCAAACCAATCAGGGATTTGCCCAGAGCCTGCTGGCACCAACAGATTTTGATGTTCAGGTACATAAGAATAATATTCATTTGACATGGAAGAACAGTAAAAATTCTAATACTATAACCTACAATATTGTTGAAAGATCTGTAGATAAAGGTGAGTTTCAGCGGCACGCATATCTAAGTGGCAGCACAGAAAGCTATTATGATTATTCTATTTCCAACGGTCATATTTATACATACAGAGTGCAAACCATAAACTCACAAACTGTTAAAAGCCCCTATACTCCTGAAATAGAAGCAGTGTATTTATATCCTACGAATTTTAGGATAGCTAATAAATTCACCAATCAGATTGACCTCGAATGGGAATACCCGACATTAAATATTAAAAGAGATACAGATTATTATATTGTGATAGAACGAAGGGAAAATACTTATACTGCGTGGGAAGAGATAGCTAATCTTCCCTCTACAGAAACTACTTTTCGCGATTATACTGTAGTTTCGGATACCTGGTATTATTATCGCGCAAGAATTCGCTATGATGAGGATAATTATTCATATTATATTCCTTCAGCTTCAGGAATAAATGCTCAAACGCAACACCCTTTAACAACTCCTCTTTGGGGCCACAGTATATCTCAAAATATAATAAAGCTTTCGTGGGATATGTCTGATTCGTACGAGGGAAGTGTAATACTAGAGCGCAAAACATCGTCCGGAGATTTTGCACATTTAGCAACATCAAGAGAAACAAGCTATCTGGACACCGGACGTACAGCGGGAGAAACCTATACATACAGACTTTGCATGCAGTCAGAAAATGGACAAAAGTCAGAGTATACTGAAGAAATAAATATCACTGCTGAGCTGGTGTCGGCACCGTCGGATTT
>JAAYTR010000279.1 GCA_012523685.1 Clostridiaceae bacterium
ACCCTTTTATATTTTTCAAATTTATTTCAAATATATTTACATTATATATAGGCTGGCTAACATTGGCAAACAAAGTATAAAAATACCACAAAAAAAATATATATTATCCTAAGGTTTGATGTATAATTGATTTGAAAATCATTAACAGAATCTGATTGGAGGAATTTATATGCAAATAATCAGAACAAAGGATTATGAAGAAATGAGCAGAAAAGCTGCAAACATCGTCTCTGCTCAAATAATAGCAAAACCCGACAGTGTTATTGGTCTTGCAACAGGATCAAGTCCAATAGGTTTATATAATATTTTGGTTGAGAGATATGAAAAAGGAGATTTGGATTTCTCAAGAATAAGGACCGTTAACCTTGACGAATACAAAGGCCTTGGCGGAGATCATCCTCAGAGCTACAGGTATTTTATGAATAAATATTTGTTTAGCAGAATTAACATCCCAATTGAAAACACGCATGTTCCTGACGGTCTGGAAAAAGATTCAGAAAAGGCAGTAGCAGACTACATAAAAATAATTCGTTCACTTGGAGGAATCGATTTACAGCTGCTTGGTATGGGAAATAACGGACATATAGGCTTTAACGAGCCGGGTACCCCACTGGAGCTTGAGGTAGCATGCACCACTCTTACCGACAGCACTATAGAAGCCAATAAGCGATTTTTTGACAAGAAGGAAGATGTGCCGAGACAGGCATATACAATGGGTATCAAAACCATAATGCATGCAAAGAAAATTCTTTTTATTGTATCAGGTGAAAAAAAGGCAGAAGTTGTAGCTAAAGCATTTTTTGGTCCGGTAACGCCTGATATTCCCGCCTCAATACTGCAGCTTCATAATAATATTACTATTATCGGTGATGAAGCCGCATTTTCAAAGTTTCCTGTTTAATAAGTGCCATCCTGGATGCAACGTATACAAGTTTAGCGGCTGCAGCTTGCTGCGCCGCTTACAAGCTGTCATCTGAGCGAAGCGTAGCGACCCCTACTGTCATCATGAGCGGAGAGTTAGCGCAGTCGAAGGATCTTATTCTTACCTTATAAATCTTCACTGCTCCCCCCTCTTGCAGTATTCCTCCAAAATGTATATAGTAAATATTTAATATTAATTTTTTTGTTATATATCGGGGGGAGTTCTAATTTGCATAATAAGCTTAGGGCATTAAAGGCGGCTTTTCCACATACTATTCCTGTTATGACAGGCTACCTTTTTCTCGGAGCAGCTTTTGGTATATTATTAAACAGCAAAGGCTATCATTTTGGCTGGGCAATTCTGATGAGCTTTTTTATCTATGCCGGTTCTATGCAGTTTATAGCCGTTAACCTGCTAACCGTAGCATTTAATCCCATCAATGCATTTTTAATCACTCTTATAGTAAATGCACGACATTTGTTCTATGGAGTCTCTATGTTAAAAAACTTTAAAGGTATAGGAAGCCTAAAGCCGTATCTTATAGCGGGATTAACTGATGAAACCTACTCCATTTTATGCTCAACCGAGCCTCCGGATGGAATTGATAAAACCTGGTTTATGTTTTTTATAACCTTGCTGAATCAAATGTATTGGGTAATTGCTTCAGCCGCTGGCGGTCTTATAGGGTCATTGTTCACCTTTGATACCATGGGTATTGATTTTGTCATGACCGCTCTGTTTGTAGTTATTTTTATAAATCAGTGGAAATCTGAAAAGAAACATATTCCTGCAATAACAGGCGTGGCAGTATCAGTAATATGCCTTTTGATATTTGGGCCTGAAAACTTTATCATACCCTCTATGGCGCTGATTGTTCTGGCTTTAACCGTATTTAAGAAGAATATTGAGGAAGGATTTTAGTATATGGTTCTTACAACTACCCAATCACTGGTTTTAATAGCTGTTATAGCTGTGGCAACACAAATTACAAGAGGGCTTCCCTTTATACTCTTTCCTGAAAATAAAGAAACTCCCAGATATATTCTATACCTGGGAAAGGTTCTTCCTTATTCAGCCATTGGTTTACTGGTGGTTTACTGTTTAAAAAATGTATCCTTTATATCAAGCCCCTATGGGATCCCAGAAGCAATAGCTGTCTTTTGCGTCGTGGTTCTTCATCTGTGGAAGAACAATACGCTATTGAGTATCGGC
>JAAYTR010000280.1 GCA_012523685.1 Clostridiaceae bacterium
AAAACTTGAAATATGCCAGTATACTGGATATAAGTTATGGAACTCTCGATTTAATTGAAGGTAAGATTAAATGAATTGAAGATGAAGAACACCACCAGATGGAGGGTTAACTCCGTGGTTATATCACGGTTTTCATGGTTTTTTCCGATTTACTTTTCTTTAACCAATTTACCAGTCATGTGTTAAATTGAGAAATTGTTGAGAAATGGATAGATGCAACAACATAAGAGAAAATTTGATTATATCGCAACTCAGGTCTTGAAGCCAATTTCCGGAAAGGTCTGTTTACAGCCTCGCAGAGTGTTTGATCAGACTGGCAGATGAAGTAGTAAAGGAGATAATCAGGAGAGATACACATCAAATTATAATTTGAAATTAACAAATGCCTACTACTTCAATCAAAAGTTATTTATGCTATAATGATTAAGCTTATTAATTTTTAATGCAATCTGATTGCATTATTTTTTATATTACCGACAGTATTAGAAAGAGGACTGATGACAACAGTATGAGGAAAGCTTCAATTGAAAGGAATCTCACTGAGGGCAGCGTAGTAAAGCTTCTTTTACAGTTTGCACTACCTTTTATGATTTCAAATCTGATACAAACTCTTTACAACGTGGCCGATATGTTGATAGTCGGTAATTACTCAGGGACTGCTGCTATTTCCGGGGTAAATATTGGCGGGCAGGTTACATTGATTTTGACGAATTTTATTATTGGACTGACGACTGGCGGTACTATTATCATTGGTCAATATATGGGCTCTAACGATAGAAAGGGAGTCAAAGAAACCATTAGTACATTGCTCACTTTTCTTTTTATTGCCGGTATAGGCTCTACTGTTATTATGCTAATTCTTTCAGATGAAGTACTCCGGTTATTGCAAACACCAGCAGAGTCTTATCAGCAGGCAAAGGATTACCTTAATGTTACCTTGTTGGGTACGGTATTTATATTTGGATATAATGCATTTTCTGCTATTCTCAGGGGTTTTGGCGATAGCAGAAGACCATTGATTTTTGTTTCCATAGCATGTTCCATAAATGTTGTTCTGGATTTCTTGCTTGTTGGAGTATACGGCATGGAAGCAAGGGGTGCAGCAATAGCAACAGTAATTTCACAAGCTATAAGTATGATTCTATGTATCATTTATCTGATAAGAAGCGACTTTGCATTTGATTTTAAACTTAGTTCTTTTAAACTCTACAAAGCACGTTTCATGACAATTATACGGGTAGGTCTACCACTGTCAATCCAGTACGTTATTGTAAACTTTTCATTCCTCGTTCTTACTGCCATTGCGAATGGTATGGGTGTAAATGCATCTGCGGCCGTTGGTATTGTCGGTAAATATAACGGATTTGCAATATTGCCTGCCATAGCGGTTGGCTCTTCAGTTTCAGCAATGGTTGCGCAGAACATGGGAGCAGGGGAGATTGACCGGGCTAAAAAGACATTCTACACCGGTCTTACGCTTGCTTTTTCAATTACCTTTATAGTATTTATAATTACACGCATATTCCCTGAAGAGATTTTATCTGTTTTCGATGATGACCCGAATACGATATCTGCGGGTGTAGAGTATATCAAAACATTTTCTTTAGATTATCTTATTGTACCTGCAACATTCTGCTTAAACGGTCTTATTACTGGTTCAGGACATACGCTTATATCGTCAGCATGTGGAATTCTGTCAGCAATAGGTTTTCGTGCCCCGATGGCTATACTTTTTGGATTGGTCCTGCAAAAAGGTTTGTGGGGGTTGGGTCTTGCGGCACCTATCGCCAGTTTTGCCTCTGGTTTAATTCTTTTCATTTATTATGCTTCAGGAAAGTGGAGAAAGAATAAGGTTATTAAAACAGGAGACGATTCTGTGTCCTGACAGGAAATAATAATCAGGTTTATTAAGGCGTCGAAAGCACCTTATCCCTTACATAATACAAATGCGAGTAAAAGGACTTTTAAAAAAACATATCTGATATTATTATTAATAATAATGGAGGGATATGTATGAAATATGGTATTTATTTTGCTTATTATGAAGGCCTAAAAAAGGAGTCATTATATGGAGATAAAGAAATACGGCAAAACCGATGAGTCTTTACTATTTGACCTGCTTGTCGATGAGGGAGATGAATGGATCGATTACCATGGGCCAAATGCTCGTGACAAGTACATTAAAGCGCTCGAATCGAGTATAACCTATATTGCTTGCGACAATACTCTTGTGTGCGGGTATGTCCGATGCCGGGAAGATAGTGGTTTTGGTGTCTATATTTATGATTTGCTCGTAAGAAAATCGTATAGGGGAAGGCAGATTGGTAAGGCTCTTATGGAAAGAGTGTGCCAGGACTTTCCGGACCAGCCTGTCTATGTTATGAGTGATGTAGACCCATATTATGAAAAACTCGGATACCGGAGAGAAGGATCAATATTCGAGGTTAAAGCATGATGAAATTTGCTTGCAAATTGAGTAGGACTTAGGGGACGAGGGGGCAGATTAATGTTCCCTTATAAAGTAAAGAACTGTGGCCGGCACTCCTGGTTAAAGATTTGATAATATTTATACGGAGGTAATATTGTATGTGGCTTGTATTCGCGATACTGTCAGCAGTATTTGCAGCGCTTACCTCTATACTGGCGAAAGTTGGCATAGAAGGCGTAAACTCAAATCTTGCGACAGCGATAAGAACAGCTGTAGTTTTAGTAATGGCGTGGTTATTGGTTTTTATAACGAATGCGCAGAATGGATTATCAGAAATTAGTAAGAAGAGCTGGATATTTTTGATTCTGTCCGGGCTAGCGACAGGCGCATCATGGCTGTGTTATTACAGGGCTTTGCAGACAGGAGAAGTATCTAAGGTAGTACCGATTGATAAAATGAGTGTAGTAATAACGCTTATTCTTGCATTCATTTTCCTACATGAGGAATTTACAGCAAAGTCATTGATTGGTTCTCTGCTGATTACAGCAGGTACGTTAGTAATGGTGTTGTAATCGAGGCACGGTGGCCGGCGAATTACTAATTGATAAAATGAAAGTGACATGGTAAAATAAAGAAGCAAATAATAAGGGAGTGTATTGATGTCGGTAATTCTGTAAGGACTAAAGTTAATGACATGAAATGAGCAGTTGTTCTGCTCTTGTTTGTATTGTTTAAAACCGCCTTACAGATAGAACGAACATCCATTATTAATAATGGTGTAATTTGTAGCGCAGTATCGGACTGCGCTTTTTTGTTTCTTTCTATAGGGTGATAATTAGAAAGGAGTGTCTCCGACTGAAAATTATGAGCGTTTTAAGTCTGTTGGTATTGATGATAAAGCTGTTCCGGTTTCCGTTGATGCTACCAAAGGACTGCCTTTTGCTAACCGATATTTTGACTTGCTGTTCACAGTGGACGCTTATCATTATTTTGGCGATACGGAGGAAATGCTCCCTTCACTCATTCCTTTTATAAAAAAAGGCGGCTATATCGCCGTGGCTATCCCTCGTCCCATATCAGGCAATACAGAAAATCGATTTATGAGTGACACCAACGTTAACAAATACGACGGATCCTCTAATTTTGAACTGATATTATTATTTTGGTGGTATTATAAGTTAGATGTTTTTGGTACAATTAAAGCCAGGCACAGATATATGAATTTTTCAGGATGTAATAAAAATTTAGAATAGTATTGATGTTTCGCCCCCAATTGTGGGCAAACAATAATATTAAAAGTTAAGGAGAATAGTTATGAAGAAGATAAAAATTGCAAATGGAATACATATGCTTACTATGAATGTTGAAGACATATTATTTGAAGGGATTTGGGAGATTGCAAATGGAGTGACTCTTAACTCATATATTGTTCAGGGTGAAAAGACTGCAATAATTGATGGTGTAATAAACTGGGACGGGGTACCGGAAACTCTTTATGCAAATTTAGAAGAAATAGGTGTTGATCCTCAAAATATCGATTATTTAATTGTTAATCATATGGAGCCGGACCATTCCGGCTGGATTTCAAGCTTTCGAAAGATTAAGGATGACTTTACAGTAATATGTACTGAAAAAGCTGCAAAGATGGTAGCCTCCTTTTACGGTGAAGACAAGATACGGGTTGTAAAGGAAGGAGATACTCTTGATCTTGGAAAGGGTAAGGTGTTGAGTTTCCATCCGGTACCAAACGTTCACTGGCCGGATACCATGTACACATACGAAAGAGAAACAAAAACTCTCTTCTCATGTGATATGTTTGGGACCTTCGGAAGAATGGGGGACCATTGCTTTGATGATGAGCTGACATCTGAAGAGACAGACTTCTTTGAATCTGAAGGCATAAGGTATTATTCAAATGTAATGGCAACGTTTACACCTAGCCTTAGAAAAGCGATTGATAAGGCAAAAGCGCTGGAAATAAATATTATAGCACCTGGCCATGGCCCGGTATACAGAAAAAACCCTCAAAAAATAATTGATGATTATTCCAGGTTCTCCCTATATGCAGATGGAGCAGGAAAGAATGAAGTCACTATATTGTGGGGCTCCATGTATGGAATGACTAAAAAAGCAGTTAATTTCGTTGAAGATATACTGAAAAGAGAAGGCATCAAATACAACAAGCTGGAAATGCCGCTGGAAAGTGAAAGTGAAATGGTTGCAACTGTTTTTAAGTCTGCAGCGATAATTATTGGAGCACCTACTTATGAATACAATCTATTTCCACCGGTTGCTGCAGCTTTAAATGAGCTTGGCAGGAAGAAGATAACAGGTAAGACAGCATTCAGATTTGGATCATATGGATGGTCTGGCGGCGCAGAGAAGGAGCTGAAGGAAATAATAGAAAGAAATAAGATGAATTGGGGTTTTATTGAATCTGTGGAGTTTGAAGGAGCACCAAAGGAAGAAGATCTTAAGAAGGTGGAAGCAGGGATATTAGAACTTATAGAAAAGATGCGTGAGAAGATAGTAAACAGAATATAGCACTGATATAGAAAGAGTGAGTTATATGTTCTTTATAGCATTTTTCGGTATACAGGATGAAAATAAACATATAGGAACTTATAACAATATTGTATGTCCTTCATGTGGAAGATTAGACAGATACGAAATTCATAAGTCGTACAGATACTTCCATATATTTTTCATACCTGCTTTCAGGTGGAATGTTAAATATATTGTTAAAACCACATGCTGCGGCAGCCTTTATGAGTTGGATCCTGCCGTTGGTAAAGAATTTGAGAAAAATCCGAATACTGAAATCAAAAAAGAGAATCTGCATCCCATAAACAGTTATTTGCCGTTCAAGTATTGTTCAAATTGTAAAACCAATGTACCTGCTGAATTTAATTATTGTCCCTATTGTGGTGGGAATTTGTAACTTCTCCCGCCAGGGACGGCAAGACGGCATGTTTGAGCAACTATATAAAGAAGTGAACAGAGATAAGGCAGTTCTCTGATTTTTATTCCTTGTACATGGAAAGAGGTTTCTGGTACTATGTTAACATTTCGTATACAATATTGTGCATGCTTCTAACTGTTATAATTTACCTGATAGGATACCTGAAGAATAAGGTCGGATTTACCATATCCCACTTTTTAATTTTTTTACTTGCTTCGCTATTACCTCTTATTGGCATAGTGCTGATTCTTTTCGTTTTTGATAAACAGAGTATTGATTATTCGGCTTTAATAATGCCCGTTTCTCTTCTTACCATTGGTTATGGAATTTTAAAACATGATTTTTTGGAAATTAGAACTCTTGCGCGAGAAACAATATTTGAAAATAATTTTGCAGGTATGGTGGTTTTGGGACCGGGGAAAAGGATAATAGATTACAATAAGGCTGCCGAGAAGTTTTTTGAAGCAATAAATATTTCTTTGAATAATAATCCCATAGAGCAGATTCTTATTCATGAACCAAAGCTGTTGGAGATTTTTAAGAGTGACACTAACTGTAATTTCTCTTTGATGATAGATGGGGAAGAACGGTTTTTTGAGATTGATGCATTACCCTTGGGAGGTTCTCATGAGGGAAACACGAAAATGCTTAAATCAATCCGTGATATTACAGAAGAAAGGAGAATGCAGGAGAAACTGAAATATTTGGCTACTACTGATTCTTTAAGCGGCCTCTATAATCGGGCGGAATTCATGAATCTTGCCCGAAATGAGTTTACTTTGGCCAAAAAGAATAATGTGGAACTATCATTGTTAATTATGGATTTGGATAATTTCAAGACTATCAACGATACCTTCGGACATGCCGCAGGAGACGAAATTATACGTGAAATAGGAAATATTATAACGACCAGTTTCCGAAAAACTGATATTCCCGGACGTATAGGAGGGGAAGAATTTGCTGTGGTTTTAAAGAACTCTTCGTTGGAAGAAGCAAAAATGGTAGCGGAAAAAGTTCGGGAGATAGTATCCAGGAGAAAAGTGATTTATGGAGAGCAGGAAATAAGTTTAACAGTAAGTATTGGAGTGGCAGCAATACGAGGCACCACTAATGACATCAACGACATTGAAGATATTCTAAAAATGGCAGACGATGCCCTGTACAAGGCAAAAGCCCAGGGGAGAAATTGTGTTGTAACTTTGGAGTCTGGGGTGGAAGTAACGGAATAGCATAATAAAAGACTGCTTACTCAGGCAGGATTTACATACATCTAGATTTTCGTAGATTTTAATCTGTATGCTGGTTATTTAGTATCGGG
>JAAYTR010000281.1 GCA_012523685.1 Clostridiaceae bacterium
GTTTTTATAAGCAGTTTCAATGATTTTGTAAGAAGATAGTCTCCTGTATAAACCGCCAAATTGGTGTTGTGTTTTTCTGAAAGAGTCATTTTGCCTCTTCGAGTTTTGGCATTGTCAATTATGTCATCATGTACCAACGTTGCTGCATGAAGTATTTCAACAGAAGCTGCGGCGGGGAATACTCTCTTTCTGTCATATTCACCATGCAGTGCCGCTAAGATGGTAAACGCAGGACGCAATCTTTTTCCGCCTGATAATACAGCATCTTTTGAAGCATTCGTTAGAAATTTACTTCTGGATACCAAGACTGTTTCCAGATATTCTTCAAAGGCAGTTAACTCTTCATTAATAACTGGGTATTTGCTCCACAATGCGTTTTACCTCCTAGATCTTATGCCGCTTACTGTGGCATAGATTTATTAATCAAACCGGTCAATACTACCTTTGAAAAAGAGTTTAAATTTTCTATTCTTCCAGAAGTTTTCCCAAACATTGTTAAGATAGGGAAGAAGATAGTAATCCAAACCAAAAGCGCGACCAGCTCCACCCATTGTTGCAATAGATGCAAACAGCATCCACCAGCTTTTTTCGTAGAGACCTGTGGAAGACATAAACATAATAACTAGTCCCAGGGAAATAAGGGAACCAATAAAGGTTAAAGCACCGCCAAGCAGCATAAGACCTACAAGAATCTCTAAAACCACCACAAGAATCTGGAAAAACATAGCTACACCATCATTGGCCAATACAACGTTATTTAAGAACCAGGGTACCAGATTGAAATCGCCGAAGTGGAAGAACTCGAGTCTTGCAAAGTGCTGGGCAATAATATCTTCGCCGCCGGCTATTCGTGTTTCAGTTTCTATAAAGAAATTTATTAAACCTGTTTTTATTCTGAAAACATCATCGATTTTCGTTACATAGGCAGCGGTAGGAGAGGCTGCGCTAGTAGCATCACTTGCCATGCCCAGGAAAGAAGCAAGCTTAGGCGAACTAAACCAGCCATCGGCAGCTTTCACAAGTCCTTCATATAACCACATTCCACCCAAGAAAAGACGAAGGGGAGTGAGCCACCATGCTTGAACCCGTGTTGACCAGTGTTTTTCCAGAAAAATCTTTCTTTGTCTTCTTTCCAGTACCTCGTGATACAGATATCTGGCAACACCGCTGAACCCGGTAATTTCCCAGAGATAATGCATGTTGACCAGATATTTCATTACTAGAGACAACCATACGGGAAGGCTTTTTCCCATAATCTCTGATACACAGTAATAGTTTCCGACACTGACCATTGTACCATGGAACTTAACTTTAACTTTTTCCGGCTCTTTTCCTCTGATATCATTAAGGATGTTCATTGCAGCGCCTTCGGCTGTTTGAAGAGCATTTTCTACCATAGCTGCATAGGGTATACCCTTCTCATCGGATAAACCACCGAGATCGCCTATTGCATAAACATTATGGTTTTCAGTTCTGCAAAATTCATCAACCCTGATTCTGTTTTGTCTGCTTGCTCTCTCAAGGTCACATTCTTCAGCATCTTCACAAGCTTTTATTCCGGCTGCCCAGATAATGGTTCTGGTCTGAATCTCGCCACCGTTATAGATTATGCTATGATCAGTTGCGGCAGTTATATTTGTGTTGAGCATGACTTCCACATTCAGTTTCTGCTCGAGGTATTTATGAGCTTTAGCGGCAGTTTTCTCACTTAAGGTGTTCAGTATACGGGGAAGCATGTCGATGATAACAAGACGAACGTCCTTGCGGTCAATGATATTCTGCTTGCAAAGGGATTTAACCCAGATCGCAAGCTCACCTATCATTTCTACACCTGTAAATCCCGCACCTGAGACAACAAATGTGAGAAGACGTTTTCTTTCTTCTTCATCTTTCTCCTGACTGGCTAAAATAAAGCACTGTTTAATGTGTTCACGTATTCTTACTGCATCGTCAAAACTCCAAAGAGAAAAAGTATGATCTTCAAGACCCGGAATACCAAAGTAATTTGGTGAGCTTCCCATTGCAGTTATGAGGTAATCATACTCATACGTGTTTTTCTCAGATGAGATTCTTTTATTATCAAAATCAAATGATGTTATCTCATCCATTACAAGCTTAACATCAGTGTATTTGAAAATTCTTTTCAGTGGAATACGGATACCTTCTTCAGATATTCGGTTTCCTGCTACCTCATGTAACTCTGTCAAAAGAGTGTGATAAGGATTTTTATCAATCAGTATGATTTCAATTTCATCTCTCTTTTTCTTTTTGTTCAGGGTAAGTGCAGCCTCAACACCAGCGTATCCTGCTCCAACAATTATAACCTTTTTTGCCATGTGGGTTCTCCTTTCAGTATGTAATGGCATTTGATAAGAATATATACCACTTTATTCGAGTTTTACACGGTTATTTTTTTCAAAAACTTTAAAAAGATTCATCGATATTATTGCAGTTAAAAGGCCAGTCGCAAGACCAGTAACTAAAAGAACAGGCATGTAGGCAAAAATGGCTGTGTTCTTCATCATCAGACTTGCTGCAACTAACTGACCGGTATTATGAGCGGCTGCTCCACCCATACTGATTCCGACAAGAGAAAAAACTTTTTCATACCCAAACTTTAATAAAATCATAATAACCAGGGCAAAAAAAGCACCTGACAATGAGTAGAAAAGGGAGGACATGCCGCCGAAAAGCAAAGATGCCAACACACATCTCAATACAGTGATGGTTATTGCTGAAGGAATATCCAGTTGGAATAAGGCAAACATAGTGACAATATTGGCTAAACCCAACTTAATGCCCGGTACAGGTACGATTAAATTAAGAGGAATAAACCGCTCAACAAAGGCCAGTACTAAGGCTAAAGAGATTAATAGACTATTCAGTGTTAGTTTTTTCAAATTTACCACCATTTATTCTGTCTGTTTAAATGATAAAGTAGAAGCTGGTGAGTTTACAGTAACATTGTTACCAAAACAATAATCAAACATTTTTTTATTTCAGCGAACAATTATATCGACA
The DNA here is from genome assembly GCA_012523685.1 of Clostridiaceae bacterium. Lineage (GTDB taxonomy): Bacteria > Bacillota > Clostridia > DSM-8532 > DSM-8532 > DTU059. Next base: position 3,022 of record JAAYTR010000281.1, read on the forward strand.
TCAGTCTGGACACCTTCAATTTTAATTATAACGCCTGCCGGGAGACAAACCGCTATTTGCCCCGGCCTGTCTATCCAGCCTGTGTTTACACAGACCTGGTCAGGGCAGTCTGCGTGAAGAAAACGGATTCTTCCGTTATTAATCTCTATCGTCCCGGGGTATTCGCCAAAATAATTAATTTCATAGCGATCAGAAATTTTATTTAATTCTATTCTGTCAAGAACAATACCGTTCTGTGATACTATTGCTATTTTCTCATCAGTATTACCTTCGTAAAACGATACTACAAATAAGACGGCAATCAGAATGATCGCCAGAATTACAAGAAAATCGCCATACTTTAGGTTTAGCCGCAATTATAGCTCCCCCTTAATCCTGCAGCTTAATTCATGAATTATACAAAAGATTATATAACAAGTCAATAGCAATTAATAAATTGTTCATTCAAAATTTTGGCAGTATTATTAAACATTTTGCAATGGACAGAGCCAATTTAATGAGTTAAAATAAACCAAAACAGGAGGGCTAAAATGAGAATATCAGAACTATATAAAAATAAACAACGCAAAACATTAGCATTGGAGATTTTTCCTCCAAAACCTGATGTGCCGCTGGATACTCTTTTTAGTTCAATAGAAGGATTTAAAGAACTCTCGCCTGACTATATCAGTGTAACCTATGGTGCCGGAGGCAGTCAGCGCGGCAGAACTGTTGAGATTGCTTCTAAACTCAAGAACCATTACGGTATTGAGCCTATGTGCCATTTAACCTGTGTAGGCCACTCCGTTGAAGAAATTGATGAGCTGCTCGCAAAAATAAAGGAAGAAAATATTACCAATATATTAGCCTTAAGGGGAGACCCTCCTGTAGATCAGCCTGATTTCAGCTATGAAAACGGGGCTTTTAAGTATGCAAATGAACTGATTGCACATATAAAGAAAACTGATGATTTCTGTATAGCAGCAGCTGCCTATTTGGAGGGACATTCAGACAGCAAAAGGCTCAGTGAAGACAGGCGATATCTTAAGCAGAAGGTAGATGCAGGGGTAGACCTGCTGATTACACAGCTTTTCTTCGATATCAGGTTATACTTTGACTTTTTGGACAGGTGCGAGCAACTTGATATTAACTGTCCCGTGATACCCGGCATTATGCCGATTTTCAGTGCACGAATAAAGACAATGACTGCAAGAAGCGGCTGTTCTATTCCGGCTAATCTCGTTTTGATGATAGATAAGTATCAAGACAGCCCGGAAGATTTGAAGAAAGCCGGTGAAGAATATGCAGCTTATATGATCAGAGAGCTTTTAGACGGGGGAGCACCCGGAATACATCTCTATACAATGAACAAGCTTGAATCTACAAAAGAAATTCTCAAACAGGCCGGGTTAAGGTAAGATGGCTCAAGGACAGATATGACTGTTCTTACGAATCCTGTAGTGTTTATATAAGCATAACTAGGAATAATGTGCAGTAATTCAGACTGTGATAAAAATATCAATAGTATTAACCTTTGCAAGTTTAGCGGCTGTAGTCTGCTGCGATTTAGCGCTCCATTTCCAACGTCCTGTTTCTAGTCGCGCCCGCTACGCAATCCATGCTTCGCTTTAAATCGCAGCAGCTACGCCGCTTAATAACGTTTATACAGACTGTCATCCTGAGCTGAGTCGAAGGATCTTTATGTCAACGAAAAATTCTTCCCTGGCGCTAAAAGCATACTATTATCTTTCTGAATACAACTGGGCTTTTCTTATGGCAGGCATGAAAAGGCCTGCTGCCGTTACTCCGGCAAAAAACTGGATCATGTTCATGGGTATGCTCATAAGCGCGGCAACAGGACTATACATGAAGGATTCCACCAGAAAATATCCCATTACCATGCACATTCCAGCAGCTCCCATACCCATTATTGCTTTTAAATTAAAAAAGTTATTGCCGTCCCGTTTTGAAATTAAATATGCCAGGAGAGAAAGCGTTACTAATAAAACCACCAGACCAATAGTCAAATAAACAGGGAAATTCTCAATAATTAATGATGTCCGGTTCAGGGTGTCCAAATCAGCATCTGCTCCGGCAAGGGTATTAACAAGATTTACTTTACCAATGCTGGCGATCTGATTCTTAAGATAGATAATACTGCCGGCTGAAAAAGCTATCCAAACAGCAAGAGCAGCAAACACAGATGTAGTTGTGGCCTTTCGTGTCTTGCCTGAGAGTAGTAAGCCCATTATTAGTGCCATGATGGATTTTATTATTAATGTAGGAAAAGCATACTGGGCATACCCTGAAATAAGGTCAGCGAGCATTGAACCGACACCGGAGGCAAATGCCCCGAAGAAAGGTCCCAGAACTATAACAGAAATATATATCATACTGTCACCAAGATGAATATACCCGGCTGTATAGGGAACAGGAATATGGAATACAAATGTTAGCGCAAATATTAGCGCTGTCAACAGTCCTGTAAGAACATACTTTCTGGTATTCCTATTCAAAGTATCACCCTCCCGAGATGGCTTTCCTGATAGTATATCATTTTATAATTAAGAATGATATCTACAGTATATAAAAATATTTAAGTTATAGAAGTTTTTGTTTATGCAGATTTAGTGTTTTTGACCTGCCTCTGGAAATAATCATGCTGTTGTATTATTATTAAGTGCAGAAATAATAAATTATGATGGAGGCGTGATGCCAATGTTTAAAAAGAAAGCTGATAATGATCATA
>JAAYTR010000033.1 GCA_012523685.1 Clostridiaceae bacterium
ATAAAAACTGCTGAGGAAATAAAGGAAAAACCAAATATTAAGAATAAGGATTATAACGGTTATAACAACTATAACAATATTACATCAGATTTTACCGTCCTGAAAGGAAATCTTTCAAAATTAAAAGCTCTTAATCAAATGGAAACCTACTATTCAATACCAGTTTACCAACTTGAGCCAAAAGCAAATTCTAATGAAATAAAGTCTTTTAATAAGTGGTTTAATGCCAGATATCTGGGCAAAGAGTCCAAAGATGAGCAAACAGATGATGAAGCCGCTTTGAACGAGGTCAGGGAAGGAATAAGTGAATTTGCCGAAGAAGCGGCAACCCAGGAGAATGAGACCGGTTTTCTAGATGGAATTAATGGAAGTCTCGAGAATATCAGCGAGAGATTCTTTAACCTTCCTTCAATAAAGGGAGAAACCAGTTCTGAGGAAGCTCTCGTAAAAATTGGCAAGGCAATTATTGAGTCAGGCAAAAACAATATGGTAAATGCCAATCCCCTTGAAAAACCTGTTAAAGGGTTGGATACCGTCAATGAAAAAGAGAAGAATTTCTTTGATTACGAAATAGAGAGAATTAAAGAACTACTTGAAATAATAAAAAACGTGGTTTCCGATGGTGCTGAGAGCCTTATTGAAAGTCTTTATATGAACGAATATATTGTTTCAGCTTTCAAGTGTGTTACGGCAGTTGACGGAATTGAGCATGATATCGGTTGGGGGAGGCCTCTTGACAAAACCTTTCTAAAGCAAGCCGAGGTAGAATACATACTTTTCGGGAATAAATCAGAAAAAGAAAATATGGAATGTATAAAGAGGAGTATCTTTGCAATACGCCTGTTATTCAATTTGCTTCATGTTTATACCGACCCTGATAAAGTTGCCACAGCATTGACTTTAGCTACCGCAATAGCAGGCTGGACAATTTTTGGCATTCCTGTAGTGCAGAATTTCATACTTATTGCCTGGGCAGGTGTGGAGTCTTATGTCGATACTGATTTTCTTCTTAAAGGTAAATCAGTACCACTGATTAAAACCTCAGCGTCCTGGTATCTTGGAGCCGATAAGGCAATCAGCAGATTAAAAGAAATATTGACTAAAGATATCAGGAATTTTGTTACCGAAAAAATCCAGAGTAAAGTAATGCAGGCATCCGAAGCGGTTCAGGAAACTATTACAGGTATCATAAACGGAAAAATAGACCAGGCTTTTGCACCCTTTGAAAAGAGTTTAATTGATTTAGTCGGGGAACCTGGTGAAAGCGCATATACCGATATGAAAGGCTTACTTAAAAATGCGGTGAATGAGTATATAAGCAGTATCAGGTTTGAAAATCTGGACAGCTTTACGGCAAATCTTGATACAGCGGTAAGAAATCTTATAGCAGGTGTTTCTGATAATCTGAAAGCTTATGCTCCGGAAAAACTGAGCCAATTCAAAAGCGGACTAAAAGAAGAAATACGAAAGTTCATATTTGAATCCGAGCAATATAAAAAACTGGAGGATAAACTGGTAAAACTGGGAACAGACTTGCTGGATAAGGGAATAAATGCTGCAGGGGATCAGGTTGACAGAGTTCTTGGTATTACCGGAAAAAGCGTCAGGAATAATATCACAGGAAGATTAATAATGATGAATTATGTTGATTATCTGCGGCTTATGCTGCTGGCTGTTCCGGCAGAAACAAAAGCTTTGAGAACTGCCGACCTTATACAGTTAAATATGCAGGAGGCAGCAGAAAATTATGAAATTTCTATAGATAAATACAATACATACATTTTTATAAAAGCTGAACTGGACTTTAATGCCTGGTTTGCACCGGAATGGCTTTTTAAAAATGGTGATTCGGGGATGATTTCAGTTGAGTGGAGTCAAGGATATTAATACCGGAGCAAGAGGAATAAAGGGCAGCTCTACAATTGAAGCCACAATTGTTTTGCCATTCTTTTTAATTGTCTTTTTTTCCTTTGCATATATCATACGGATATTTTTTACTTATAGCACAGTACAGGATGCACTTTCAGAAGTTGGTCGGAAGTACGGGAATATGAGTTATTTTTATCATGTTATCGGACTTAAAGATTATTCAGATGCATTAAGAACAGCGGCAGATGAAGCGGAAAATACACTGTTAAACCAACATGATGTATTAGTAAATGCTTTTAATGATTTTAATGACATGGTTTCCGGCAACAGTATACCGTCGGGTTCAATCGATAACATAATGGAGGCTTTCGATGGAGTAAGTGATTTGGGTAATTCAGCTTTGGAAGCAGTTGACCTTGTCCGGACAATAGCAGCCGATCCAAAAGCTGAGCTCAAGTTAATGGTTACAGTATTTGCAAGAAAACTGAATTATAAGATTACAAATGAGCTTGTGAGTCTGATGGCAGAGAGTAGTCTGATTAAGGAGCTGGAAAAAAGGGTCAGAACCCGTAAGGATGATCCGGCTGCGGCTTTAGGGATAGAGGGCGGTTTAAGAGGTTTTGACTTTACACATACTGATATATTTGGAGATTCTGAGTCAATGGACTTTGTTGTGAGCTATAGTGTTAAAGCCCCTGTAGTATTTGCATTTGCACCCTCTATCAGGCTTTCTAACAGAGTTAAGATTATTGCCTGGACAAGCGGAAGGGGAGAATCAGTCAAAAACAATGAAAAAGAGCAGGAAGAAAATTCAAGTCTCTGGACAAAGATGGACAATGACAAAAAATACTGGGACCGTGGTCTTGAAATAGAAAAACGTGAAATAGAAAAGCTTTCAGCAACAGCAACACCTAAAAAATATCCTGTTATAGATGCTTACATATATAATGAGTCCCAAGCCATGGTAGAGTATTATGATATTTTTACCCTTAATCCGTTTATGAAGACATACAGCGAAAAACCTTCAGCCATAAAAAGCGAGATAAAGAAGCATGGAAAAAGACTGTTAGAATTTGAAACGCCGGATTTTCTGAAAGAGTATGACATTAAAGAGATAAAGCGAGTCGTTATAATGGTGATTCCAGAGAATTCAGAAGATTATGCAGCTGAACAATATAAAAAAGCAAAAAAAGAATTAGAAAAATATAAAGTAGAGGTCAGGCTTGTGAAAGGCTATGGCGCTTATGAAACGGCCAGGCAGGAAGAAGTCCTTAAAGAAGCCTCGTAAAAGATTAAAGGAGAGTTTGAAATGAATAAAAAAGACCAGATTTACAGTATCAGCTATAAGAATTCTGCCGGGAAAAACCTGCTTGTATATACCTTTAAGGATGAAGAGGAGCTGGTGAACTATCAATTGGAGATGCTGGCAAATAATCGTATTAATGGGCTATTACAAAGTGAAATAATGTGTATAAATGGTGTAATACATCTGCAATATGATATAACATCATTTGTCCCTATAAAAAAACTGTTTGAAAGACGCAAATTCAGCAGGAAGGACTTTCTCTGTTTAATTAATCAAATTACAGAACTTCTGGGGATAATGGAGAGATACCTTCTTGACAGTGATGGTATTGTCTTTGACAGTGCATATATTTTTGCAGATCCTCAAAATCTCGAACTGGGATATGTTTATCTTCCAGCTAAGAAAAGAAATAAAGGTTCAGATTCCCTTAAAGCATTTCTGCTGGATGCCATAATAAATGATATCCGATTTATTGACGAACCTTCTGATAACTTTATCCAGAGACTAATTGAAATGCTTAAAGACCCGGAATTCGAGGAATCTTCACTGAAGAAATACTTAAAAGAAATTGATAGAGCAAACCTAGTTCATATACATAGTATCAGAGTCGAGCATGATTTGCCTAAAAATGAAGTTAATACTCCATTATCTTGGCAGCAACATGAGGAACGAAAGGTCAACGAGGCTGTTAAGATAAAAAAGCTATGCTATCCTGCTAAATCATATATTGTTTTATACTCGGTTATTGGCACACTTATTCTGTTTTGTATTGCTTTGATTTTGTCAGGTATTTTGTCACCGGGTAATCCGGACTCTCTCCTCTCTTTATTTGGATTTATTCTAATAGGAGGCGCAGTGACTTATCTTGTTTACTCAAAATTATTTACCCCTGATAAGAAAATAGAAAGGGTCACAGAGGAAAAATCTGATAATATGAGGATGTTTACAGGTAAAGAGTATGTTAATAAGGCATTTTCCATACCAATTAGCACACGTATGGGTACATATAATGAATCAACTGCACAAAAAGAAGCAGTCGCTACTGCTTTCAGAAATCCAATATCTACTCCTTCACATAATGGATTGTTTACTGAAGAAAAAAGAATGTCTGAAAAAAGACCGTTTTATGATAGTTTAAAAAGTATGCCACAGGACCGGACAGTAATTCTGAATGCTGGCAATCTGGATCTTCCATATCTGAAAAGGATGCACAATAACAGTTTTGAAACAATTATAATAAAACAGTTACCTTTTATGCTGGGAAGGCTTGAGGGCCAGGTTGACTTTTGTGTCAATAACCCTGCTGTAGGCAAGCTGCATGCTGAAATAACCAAAACCGGTGATATCTATTATATAAGCGATATGAATTCCAGAAACGGTACAATGATTAACGGCGTTAGAATTGACCCAATAAAAGAAAAGCGTATAAGAAACGGGGATCGCATAGCTCTTGGGAATGAAGAATTTATATTTTGTTGCAGTAATACGGATTAAATTGTTTGATTAATGATGCGCTTGAGCGAATTGTGCGGCAAAACACGTGAGCTAAAGCGCCTTCAATACAGTATTGTGTACGCATCATATTTTTTTAAATGCTCCTAAACTGAGAGATTTAAGACTATCAATTACTTAAATCCATAGATATCTCAAATCCGGATTTATAGTCGTCATAGTTATCCTCATAAATATAAATAGAAATATATACATCATTGAGCGTAGCTTCTATAAGGTAACTGTACATCACCGGTTCTCCTTGCAATTTTTCCGCATCTTTTAATAATTTCATGTAATAAGCAACAAGATCATTTGGTTTATATTTAGATGAGCCTGATACGGCATATATTTTATTTCCCCCATCTTCAAAGCTTGAAGTGAAAGAAATAACACTGCCACTGGGTACAGGAACCAAATCGGTATCGAACCCTTTTGGAATGGGCTCACCGGTAAGAGTTGTATTAACGCTTTCGATAGCGTTGGCATTTCCACCGGTAAATATATCATCGCCGGTGCTATTGGATTGCTTATTGGGATCTTCTTCAGGGTAGAACTCTTCCATTGTATATCCTTCATTTGAATGATTATTATTGCCTTCCGCCTCTTGTAACTGTCCTAATGTTTCATCTTTCAACAATGCAACATATGTTTCAATGCTCGTTTTATACTTTGGATCAAATGTCGAATCCTTTTTTTCTTCCTTGATAGTAAGAATCAAATTCATTTTTTCATATTCTCCCTGGATCATGTAACTACCTTCACTGAGAGTATTTCCAAAAAGCCCGGAATTCTTAAAAACTTCCTTGTAAAATGACAGAACATCTTTAAAGTTGTCTTCTGTTATTGCCGTTACAAGATAGCACGGCATACCCCATAAATCCCTTTCGGTTCCGGAATATATCTCTGCTCCGGCCGGAAATGGAACCAACTCCATAGGGTAACCATCAGGAATTTTATCCTCATTGGTCAGATTAGTATTTGCCTTACTTATGACAGCAGGATAATCCTCACTATTACGGTCAGTGCCTTTCTTATCTTCTTTTTCATTGCTCTTATCTTTACCGTCATTACCTTTGACTCCGTTTTCTTTTCCGGAGACATTCTCACTTCGTTTTTTATTAGTATCCCCATTATCTGAAATACGGCCACACCCAATAAATGAAAAAGTCATAAAAAATGCGAGTAATAGTGCAGTAACATTTTTCATAAAAGCTTCCTTTCTTCCGCTAATTCTGAGCAGGCGGACAATCTTTATATTATTTATATTTCAACCAACTAATTTTCTTTGTTTATAATCTAAGTTTTGGATTCCACAATAAAAGCATATATATTTTATTACCAGTCAGGTTGGAAGGATAGGTTAAATATGCTTATAAACAGTAGGGAAAATGTTATTCTGAGTTTAATAGCCCTAAATTGTACCCATCGCACACATATCATATATTTTAAACTTGACAATATACTTTTTGATGAATATAATATTTTTAATATTTGAAACGCATTGATGGAGAATAGTAGCGATACCTCTCAAAGATAAAGAGAGCTGCCGGCAGGTGAAAGTGCAGACTTTGAAGTACGTGAATCTCGCTCCGGAGCGGACCGCTGAAGTAAGCAAGTCTTATTGTAGGTTGGTACGGAAACAGCCGTTACACTGTCAGGCATTAATAGATGCCGGTTTGAGTGGACATGTTAAGTGTCAATTAGAGTGGTACCACGGAGTATAACCTTCGTCTCTTAGAGGAGATGAAGGTTTTTTTATATCCTGAAATTACCATACGAAGACAAAATGGTAACAGGATATCCTGACACATAAACATTTATCCGGGCAATAACTGTTTGCAGTGCGACCTGAGATGATAACCGGAAGCTATAAACATTTCATATTTGAGGAGGAAGGTTTCATGAGTGAACTGATAAGCATAACATTTGGAGATTTGCTTGAAGATGTTGCAAGAAGGTATCCTGACAGGCTTGCTATCAAATATATAGACAGGCCGTATCAAAGAACATGGAAGGAATTTGATGAAGAGGTTACCCGTATTGCAAAAGGTTTTCTGAAGATGGGTATTAATAAGGGCGATCATGTCGCGATCTGGGCTACCAATTACCCGGAGTGGCTTATTACCATGTTTGCGACGGCAAAAATCGGTGCGATTCTTGTTACAGTTAACACCAATTACAAGGTATTTGAAGTGGAATACCTGCTTCGTCAGTCGGATTCCAAGTGTCTGGTTATGATTGAGGGTTTCAAGGATTCAAACTACGTCGATATTATCAACGAGCTTTGTCCGACCCTGAAAGATAGCAAACCGGGGGAACTTGATAATCCTATGCTGCCGTTTTTAAAACATGTGGTATATATCGGCGAGCAAAACCATCCGGGGATGCGTAATTTCAAAGACCTGTATACAATGGGGGATGATTATCCTCAGGAAGAATATGAGAAGATTAACAGAAGTCTTGATCCCCATGATGTAATCAATATGCAATATACATCGGGAACAACAGGATTTCCCAAGGGAGTTATGCTGACCCATTTCAACATCATTAATAACGGTAAGAGCATTGGTGACAGAATGAAATTTACTGAAGAAGATAAACTGTGTATTCCAGTACCATTCTTCCATTGCTTCGGATTAGTCCTGGCTATTACGGCATGTGTTACCCATGCATCGGCTATGGTTCCGCTGGAATACTATCAACCTTTAAAAGTAATGGAAGCCCTGCAGAACGAGGAATGTACGGCGGTTCACGGTGTCCCTACAATGTTTATAGCTATTCTTGAACATCCGGACTTTAAGAAATACTCGTTCCCCAAATTAAGAACAGGTATTATGGCCGGTTCGCCTTGTCCGATCAAGGTTATGCAGGATGTAGCAAATGTTATGGGTGCAAAAGAAATAACCATTGTCTACGGCCAGACCGAATCCTCTCCCGGTTGTACACAAACAACTACCGATGATAGTCTTGAAATCCGTGTTTCAACTGTTGGCCGGGTTTTCCCCCATGTTGAGGCAAAAATTGTAGATCCTGAAACAGGTAAAGAATGCCCGCCCAATGTGCCGGGAGAATTCTGCACCAGAGGTTACCATGTAATGAAGGGATATTACAAAATGCCTGAAGCAACTGCTCAGGCCATAGACGAAGATGGATGGCTTCACACAGGAGACTTGGCTACGGTGGACGAAAACGGCTATTATAAGATTACCGGCCGTATTAAGGATATGATTATTCGTGGTGGAGAAAACATTTACCCTAAGGAAATTGAAGAATTCTTATATACATACCCTAAAGTGAAGGATGTTCAGGTGATTGGTGTGCCCAGCAAGCAATATGGTGAAGAAATCATGGCATGGGTTATACTGAAAGAGGGAGAAACTGCTACAGAAGATGAAATTAAGGATTTTGTCAGATCACATATGGCAAGGCATAAAGTACCCAAATATGTGAAGTTTACCGATTGTTTCCCTATGACAGCCAGCGGTAAAATCCAGAAATACAAGATGCGTGACCAGGCAATTGAGGAATTGAACCTGAAAGATGATGCAGCCATAGAAACTGCATAAAACTTGAAAGTTAATACTTTTAAAGTACAACAGGGTATATATTAAAATAGAAGCAGAATTAGTCCGGCACTACTGTCAGTCTGAGAGTATACGATAGACCCGGCTGGTTCCAAAACGATTACAATTTTGTACTGGAAAGGACGATGAATATGATGAAACTGGCGTTTTCTACCCTGGGTTGTCCGGGATGGTCCTGGGAAGAAATATATGCAACATGCAAGGATTTAGGATTAAACGGAATTGAAGTTAGAGGTATTGAGTCGGAAATATATGCACCAAACAGTAAACCTTTCAGAGAAGAAAACATTGAAAAAACACTTGCAACATTAAAAAAGTTAGATATTGAAATCCCAATACTTACCTCCGGAGCTTACTTGTTTGATAAGGAAAAACAGGAGGAGGCATTATCCGAGGCTAAAGCATATATTGATCTTGCTCAAAGAATAGGAACTCCTTATATCAGAGTATTGGGTGACAAAGATGGAGCACCGGGGCAGGAGAGAGACTTGGATTTTGTTAAAACCCAGTATCAGACGGTATGCGATTATGCTATTGATAAAAATGTCGTGCCATTGATTGAAACTAATGGTGTATTAGCTGATTCTAAGGTTATGGCTGAATTTATAAAGAAAGTAAATCGCCCGAACATGGGCTTATTGTGGGATATTCACCATCCATACCGGTATTTTAAGGAGACTCCTGAAACAACCCTGAGTTATCTTGACGGTTATATTAAATATGTTCATATTAAGGATTCGGTTGTTGAAAACGGCAAAGTATCCTACAGAATGCTTGGATATGGAGATGTGCCTGTTTTAGACTGTCTTAAACAGCTTAATAAGAATGGCTTTGAAGGATATGTTTCGCTGGAATGGCTCAAACGCTGGTGTCCTGAACTGCAGGAGCCTGGAGTGGTATTTTCTCACTATATTAATTATATGAGCTACCTTATAAGGCAGATTTAGATAAGGAGTAAAATGAAAAGAAGAGTAATAGATTTTCATGCCCATGTATTTCCTGAGGAAATCGCACAAAAGGCTGTAAATCACATAGGAACCTATTATACAATAAGAATGCAGGGTAAAGGTATTTTGCCCGATCTGGTGCAAAGTGCCGATAAATCCTGTATTGATTATATTGTTATACATTCCACTGCCACAAAAGCATCCCAGGTAAAAGCTATCAATGATTGGGTCGCCGGCCATTCATCTGAAAGATTAATCGGTTTTGGTACTCTCCACCCTAATATGACAGATGCAGAAGAGGAATTTGAACGTATTATCTCTTTAGGTCTTAATGGTATTAAGCTGCATCCGGACTTTCAGGGCTATAAAGCTGATGACCCCAGAATGGATAAAATCTATTCATTAATTGAAAACAGGCTGCCGGTTCTTATACACTGCGGAGACGAAAAAATGGACAACTCTTCCCCAAAAAGGATAGCAAATGTATTGAACAGGTTTCCTGGTCTCACAATTATAGTGGCTCATCTGGGCGGGTATAAAAAATGGCAGGAATCAATGGAATATCTTGTAGGCAGAAATCTATATATGGATACTTCAAATGCAATCAGGTACATGGATACAGCCTTTGCTGTCAAGCTCATAAAAAAACATGGTACAGACAGAATTGTATTTGGAACAGATTATCCCAGCGTATATCATGATGATGAACTGAAGGTTTTTAATAAGCTTGATTTAAGTGAAAATGAAAAAGATGATATACTTTATAATAATGCAGCAGGAATTTTAGGGCTGCCAGTTTAAAAATGAGCATTACACTGCCGTTTAGAGGATGATAAACATGTACAGAATTAAGGCTGTACATGTTTTTTTGTAGTCATTACCAAATATTTTTGATATGATATTATATGTTATATGATTGAAACATGATTAAGCCATGGGGGAAAGCCATGATTTTTAATAAAAAGTCAGAAATAGATCCGGACAATATTCCTGAACATATTGCAATAATTATGGATGGAAACGGCAGATGGGCGAAAAAAAGGGGTCTTTCCAGAAGTGTGGGGCACAGGGAAGGTTCCAGGACCCTTAGAAAAATTGTGGAAGAATGCTATCAGCTGGGGGTCAGATACCTTACTGTTTATGCTTTTTCTACCGAAAACTGGTCCAGGCCTAAAGAAGAAGTGGATGAGTTAATGAAACTTCTTCTGGAGTATCTGCGCAATGCAGAAAAGGAACTGGCAGGCAAAAAAGTTCGGATAAGAGTAATAGGCGGGAAAAAGCATCTCCCTGAGGAAATTATTAAGGAAATAAAGAGGGTAGAAGAAAATACTGAGAATATCGAGGGGCTTGATTTTATCATTGCCCTGAATTACGGTGGACGCCAGGAACTGGTGGAAGCAGTTTCAAAACTTGTTGAAGATGCCAAAGCGGGGTTGATATCCGAAATAGATGAAGAAGCTATATCTAAAAGACTTTATACCAGGGACATACCGGACCCGGATTTACTTATACGTACCAGTGGTGAAATGAGGATAAGTAATTTTCTAATCTGGCAGTTAAGCTATTCCGAGTTTTATTTTTGTGATGTTCTGTGGCCTGACTTCAGCCCAACCCATCTTAGAGATGCTATTATCTCATATCAGGGAAGACAAAGGCGTTTTGGAGGTGTAAAATGCTGACCAGAATAATAAGCGGAATAATTGCCTCAGCAGTTTTGATAGTCGTATTGCTGTTACCGTCATATGTCCTGGCTATAGCTGCAATTGCAGCCAGTATTATTGGCCTCTTTGAATTTTCAAATGCCATGAAAAAAAAGAATATCAATATTGATTTGCCCGTCAGTATAATTTCAGCTGTTATTATTATGGGAAAGGCATACGGGTTTACTATTCCGGTAGATTTTTTCCCGGAATTATCGGAATTCCTTACAAAGATTTTTGCAGCTAATAACCTGAATGCATTTTTTTATATTTTGATTTTATACCTGTTCTGCAGAATAATATTTGGCAGAGAAAAATGCCATATAGAAGATATAGCTTATACCTTACTAGGAATAGTTTATATTCCTTTTCTCCTGTCCTTCGCTATTATGACAAGAAACCTGGAACGCGGATTTGAATTTATATGGCTGGTATTGATAGGAGCGATAATGACTGATGTTTTTGCCTACTTTGTCGGGGTTACTATAGGCAAAAACAAGATTATCCCTCATATTAGCCCCAAAAAAACTATAGAAGGATCTGTAGGGGGAGCTATAGGCTGCATGCTTATAATGGTACTTTACGGTATAGTTATTATGAACCGGGCAGGAGTTGTTCCTATTTCGCTGTATCATTTTGCTGTTATGGGATTTTTGTGCGGTGTTGTTGCTCAATTTGGAGACTGGGCTGCTTCGGCGCTCAAAAGGTATACTGGAATAAAAGATTTTGGTAATTTAATACCCGGACACGGGGGAATAATGGACAGAGTTGACAGTATTCTGTTTGTGTCGCCTTTGGTTTATATTTATGTAAGTTTGTTTTTGTGCTAGGAAGGTAATATTATGACAAAAGGTTTATGCATCCTGGGTTCGACCGGTTCAATAGGATCTCAGACCCTCAATGTATGTGAAAATTTAAATATCAATGTGGTTTCATTAATTGCCAACAGTAATGTTAAGGCAATGGAGGAACAAATAAGGCGACATAAGCCGAAGGTTGCTGCTCTCCTTGATGAAAGAGCCGCAGGTTTGTTAAAACAAGCTGTTAAAGACACAAATACAAAAGTTCTTATGGGCGAGGAAGGTGTTTTTGAGGCTGTTACCCATAATGATGCCGATACCGTATTAACGTCTGTTGTGGGAATTGCAGGCCTTTTGCCTACAGTAGCCGCAATTAATGCAGGCAAAAATATTGCTCTGTCTAATAAAGAGACTTTGGTTACAGCAGGCCCAATAATAACAGAATTAGCGAAAGAAAAAGGTGTCAGACTTTTTCCCGTAGACAGTGAGCATTCGGCAATTTTTCAATGTCTTGCGGGAAACAGGGAAAGGGATGTTGAAAAGATTATTCTCACTGCATCAGGTGGTCCGTTCAGAGGGTATACAAAGGAACAACTCAAGACTGTTACTGTAGAACAGGCTCTGAATCATCCCAACTGGTCAATGGGAAATAAAATTACCATTGACTCAGCTACTATGATGAATAAGGGATTAGAGATTATTGAAGCCATGTGGCTGTTTAATGTTAACATTTCTGATATCGAAATAATTATTCATCCAGAAAGTATAATACATTCAATGGTGGTCTTTAAGGATGGGTCTATTATGGCTCAGATGGGTGCGCCGGATATGCGTATACCTATTCAGTTGGCTCTTACCTGGCCGGAACGAATCGAAAATTCGTTCAGAAGAGTAGATTTTAACGAATTAAATGCTCTGAGCTTTAACAAGCCGGATTTTGATACATTTGGTGCTTTAAAGCTCGGATATAAAGCTGCAGAAACAGGCGGAACATTGCCATGTGCCATGAATGCGGCAAATGAAGTGGCTGTGGAGCTGTTCCTGCAAGGGAAGATTTCTTTTATTCAAATAACGGAGCTAATTAGTCAGGTTATGGAGAAACATATTGTGAATAGTAAGCCTGTACTTGATGATATAATAGAAACAGACAGGAACTCGAGAGAATTAACCCGTAATATTTTCAATGGGGGTTTTTAGATGGGAATAATTGTAGCTTTAATAGCGTTAAGTATACTTATTATTATACATGAGCTGGGTCATTTTTTAGTGGCTAAAGCCGTTGGTATAAAGGTTCTTGAATTTTCACTGTTTATGGGGCCAAAGCTTTTTTCTTTTACAAAGGGAGAGACTACCTATTCATTGAGGTTGATCCCTATGGGGGGCTTCGTCAAGATGGAGGGAGAAGAAGAATCATCCGGCGACCCGAGAGCCTTTTCAAACCAGCCGGTGGGAAAGCGCGCCCTTGTTATAGCAGCGGGACCGGTGATGAATATACTGTCAGCTTTTATTTTTGCCACAATCTTTTTGGCCAATACAGGTTTCTATACCAATACCATAACAGAATTCTATGAGGATTCAGTCGTACAGTCAGCCGGAGCCGAAATAGGTGATAAGTTTTTATCTTATGGAGGCCGAAGACTTTATGAACCTGCATCCGATTTAACTCTCTTCATGTACGGTGAAGATGGTTCAGAGAGAGAACTGGTTTATTATGATGTCAGTGAAAATAAAAAGGTTACAAAGATGATTACTCCCGGTAGAACACCTACACGGGTCAGGCTTGGGTTTTCGGCCCAGGTAGAGGGAAATATCGGGACAAATGTTATTGATATCATAGAAACCGATTCGCCGTTGATGAAAGCCGGGATAAAGCGGGGGGACAGGATTATTAAGCTTGATGATACCGAAGTCTTCAATGTGCCGGATATTCAAAACTATCTTAATACAACACGAAAAGATAAATCAGCGCCTCTGACTGTTACAGTTGAAAGAAACGGAAAAGTTCTGGTATTTGAGAATATTAAGCCATTTTCAGATTTTAGTTATACACTTGCTATAAATCTGGAGCATAAAAGGGGTAATGTATTCGAAGTAATGGGAGCATCGGCAAAATTTTGTCTGTCTACTGCCCGCAATGTGCTGATGACATTAAAATGGCTGTTTAACGGAACAATTTCCATCAGGGAGCTGTCTGGACCGGTAGGAATAATTGGAGCGGTAGGAAGCGTTGTGGAAACAAAGCAATCTTTTGGTCAGATACTGCTTAACTTGATTTATATGGGTAGTTTTATAAGCATTAACCTTGGTATTATGAATCTTATACCTTTTCCTGCCCTTGATGGCAGTATGCTTATTATCCTTCTTATAGAAAAAGTCAGAGGGAAACCAATACCGCAGGAAAGAGTCGGAATGATTTCCTTTATTGGATTTATTCTACTTATGGGAATCCTTGTTATTACACTGTTTAATGACATCCCGAGATGGCTGTTGTAAAAGATTCTTTGCTTTGCTCAGAATAACATAAGACGCTCAGAAATGCATTTTGGATACAATATATAACCGTGTATGGAGATTAATAATATGCGCAGAAAAACGAGAAAGGTCCGGGTGGGGAATGTTTTTATTGGTGGTGACACGCCAATAAGCATCCAATCCATGACAAATACATCTACAAGTGACATTGATGCTACTGTCAGACAGATTCAGGCATTGACTGATGAGGGATGCGACATAGTACGGGTTGCTGTACCTGATCTGGAAGCTGCCGATGCCATATCAAAAATTAAAGAACGGATAGCCATTCCCCTTGTAGCCGATATCCATTTTGATTACAGACTTGCTTTGAAAGCAATGGAAAACGGAGCCGATAAAATCCGGATTAATCCCGGGAACATTGGCTCTTTTGAGCGCGTAAAAGAAGTGGTAAATATAGCCCGTGAAAGAGAGATTCCTATAAGAATAGGTGTTAATAGTGGCTCCCTGGAAAAAAATCTGCTTAATAAATACGGGCAAGTATGTGCGGAAGCCCTTGTGGAAAGTGCTCTGGGACATGTAAAACTGTTCGAGGAATTAGATTATTATAACACAGTA
>JAAYTR010000282.1 GCA_012523685.1 Clostridiaceae bacterium
CGGCTGTAGTTTACTGCGATTTAGCACTCCATTTCCAACATCCAGTTTCTAGTCGTGCCCGCTACGCAGTCCATGCTCCGCTTTAATTACGTTTGCACAAATTGATATTCTGAACGGGACACAGCGCCCTACTGTCATCCTGAGCGGAGCATAGCGGAGTCGAAGGATCTTTTTGCAAATAATCCGGTGGATGTATGAGTACAAATTTATTTGACACAATTAGCTACAACAAGTAGAATAATTCAGTACATTACATGAAAAAACAGGTGATTTAGTGAATACAGTAAGAAACGAACTTAGAAATATAGCAATAATAGCACATGTTGACCACGGAAAAACAACTTTGGTTGATGCTATGCTGAAACAAAGCGGAATTTTCAGAAGCAATGAGAGAGTTGTTGAAAGGGTTATGGACTCAAATGATCTTGAACGTGAAAAAGGTATTACAATTATGTCCAAGAATACGTCTATAGTTTATAATGAAACCCGGATTAATATAGTTGATACACCCGGCCATGCCGATTTCGGCGGCGAGGTGGAACGTATACTTAAAATGGTCGATGGTGTTCTCCTTCTTGTCGATGCGTATGAAGGGGCAATGCCGCAAACACGTTTTGTTCTGAGAAAAGCCCTTGCTCTGCATCTGAAACCAATTGTTGTTATAAACAAGATAGACAGGAAAGATGCAAGACCTGCCGAAGTAATAGACGAAATACTGGATCTTTTTATTGAACTTGGTGCCGATGATGATTTGCTTGAATTCCCGGTTATATATACATCCGCCAGGGATGGTATAGCGAAATATAACTTAAATGATGAGTCAGATAATATGGATCCGTTGTTTGAAACAATAAAAAAACATGTACCCGCTCCAACAGGTGATACTGAAGCACCATTGCAGTTTTTGGTTTCAAGCCTTGACTATGATGAGTATATAGGAAGAATTGCAATTGGACGTGTTGAAAGGGGTACTATAAAAAAAGATCAGCAAGCGGTAATTTGCAAAAAGAATAATAATATTCAACAGGTAAAAATTTCTTCTCTGCAAAATTTCCAGGGTTTAAAACGGGTAGATACAAACTCAGCTTCTATTGGAGAGATTATCGCAGTTTCAGGAATACCGGATATCACAATTGGAGACACGATATGTGATAAAGATTATCCCGAGGCCATACCCTTTGTTGATATTGATGAACCTACAATATCGATGTACTTTTTAGTAAATAACAGCCCTTTTGCAGGCAAGGAAGGCACATATGTAACATCCCGTCACCTTCGCAACAGACTGTTTCGTGAGATAGAAACAAATGTGAGCATGAGAGTAGAAGAAACCGACTCAACAGACGCTTTTAAAGTTTCAGGCCGTGGTGAGCTTCATCTGTCAATTTTAATAGAGACAATGAGAAGAGAAGGCTATGAATTTCAGGTATCAAAACCTGAGGTTATTACAATTGAGAGAAACGGGAAAACATATGAACCAATAGAAGACCTGGTTATAGATGTGCCTGAAGAATATGTGGGCAGCGTTATGGAAAAGCTCGGCCAGAGAAAAGCAGAATTGATAAATATGAACAATCCGTCTCAGGGTTATGTTCGATTGGATTATAAAATACCTGCGAGATGTCTTATAGGATATCGTTCAGAGTTTTTGACTGATACGCGGGGAAATGGTATAATGAATCATGTTTTTCGAGGGTATGAGCCCTTTAAGGGAGATATTAAAAGACGTAACCGTGGTGTTCTGGTTGCATGGGAAGCAGGGGAGTCGAATGCCTACGGTTTATATAATGCCCAGGATAGAGGAAATCTTTTTATAGGACCCGGTATTCAGGTTTATGAGGGTATGATTGTAGGTGTATGCTCCCGAAATGAAGATATCGTTATTAATGTTTGTAAAAGAAAGCATGTTACAAACATGCGTGCATCAGGGTCAGATGAAGCTTTGAGGCTGGTCCCGCATATTAATATGAGCCTTGAGCAAAACCTTGAATTTATTGAAGATGACGAGCTTGTGGAAATAACACCCAAATCAATACGTCTTAGAAAAAAGATTCTAAATACAGAGCAGAGGGCTAAGGTGAGGAATAATGCAAAAAAGTAACACCTTAAAAAAAAGCGGTGAACAAGATAATTTAAAAACTACTAAGCCAAAAAGAAAGAAAAGAGCAAAAAAGAAACGCTATTTATTTTTAAAGTTTTTAATTCTTGTACTGATTTGTGTTATTGTGTTTATGACCAGTGCACTATACGGTTACCGTTATGTTATGGAAGGCACAGCTCAGGCTGCAATACCTTTGACAGAGGAAACCGGTATTATATTTAAAATACCTTCGGGTGCCAGAACGGTAAACATCGCTGAAGAGCTAAAGAACCAGGGCTTTATAGAAGACACCAGAATATACAGAATTATTTCGAAAATTCTAGGTTTTGACAATGCATATAAGGCCGGAAGATATATTATTTCAAAAGATATGAATTACTATGCCTTAATGGTAAGGCTTACCGGTGAACCGTTAAAGAATCCAACCCAGGATATTATGATACCGGAAGGCAAGACTCTCATCGAAACAGTCAAGATTCTTTCTGCGCAAGGGTATATTGATGAAGCTAAATTTCTTAAACTGGCTGAAAAAGAAAACAGTGTATATAGTTTTCTGAAAGATGTTAAAGCTTCCAAAGCCAGAAAATATCCTCTTGAAGGCTATCTGTACCCCGATACCTACAGAATGGATGAAGGATGGACAGAGGAACAGCTTATTGAGCGGATGTTGAAAGAATTTGAGAGGATATTTACTGAGGAGTATTATAAGCGGGCTGAAGAGTTGGGTATGACTATCGATGAAATTATTACTCTGGCATCTCTGATTGAAATGGAGGCACGCTATCCTGCAGACTTCAAGAAGATATCCAGCGTATTTCATAACCGTTTAAACAGTGAAAACATGCCCTTGCTCCAGTCGGATGCAACTATACAATACGCAAGAATATATGAGGGTCTTGGAAGAACAAGCGCGGTATTATTCAAGGACCTGGAAATAGATCATCCATACAATACCTACATTCATGAAGGATTGCCGCCGGGGCCCATATGTTCACCGAGAATTGATGCCATTGAAGCTGCTTTGTACCCCGAGAAAACCAACTATTATTATTTCTTTGCAGCGCCTGATGGTACAAATATTTACAATGAAACACTTGAAGGACATAACAGGGATCAGCAAAAGTATGGTGTAAGCGGATATGATTAATACTATGAGGCGGCTGCATAAGCCGCCTTTATCATCACTCACGGCTTTTATTTAGACCGGTGTCATTCTAACAATACCGTAGAATCCTTTTTTTAACGTGAAAAATCCTTCGACTCCGCTGAGCTTCGCTCAGGATGACAGCAATAGGCAGGTACATAATAACCCGGAATCAAGCGCCTGCAACAAAGATATAGTAAAAGGAATTTTGATTTATGGAGGATAAAGTTAATTTTTCTGAAACAGTTGAATTCCTGCGTTCTGTAATACGGCGTAAAACAGGCTTTTTAAGAGAACTTGAGGAGTATGCAAAGCTGCACCATATACCCATTATTCAACCTGAATCAGCCGCATTAATGAGGGTGCTTGTAAAGCTTCATAAGCCTGAAAAAATACTTGAAGCAGGCACTGCAATCGGCTATTCGGCTTGTATTTTATCAGATGCTATGGATGGATCGGGAATTATTGATACAATAGAAATTGATGAAGATATGGCTGAAATGGCTAAGAGAAATATAAAAGCAATGGGATATGACAAAACAATCAGAGTAATTCTGGGTGATGCCCTTGAAGTTATGGAATGCCTCAGTTCATCTTATGATATGATTTTTTTGGATGCTGCCAAAGGACAATATAATGAATATTTAAAACATGCTTTACGGCTTCTGAGGCCGGGCGGGTTATTAGTATCAGATAATGTTTTATATAAAGGTCTTGTTGCACAAAAGGATAAAGTACAGCACAAGCACCGTACCATCGCTGTTAAGCTTAGGGAATACATTGAAAATATTTGCAGTGATGAAAGACTGGAAACCTCAATTATCCCGGTAGGTGACGGAATGGCTATAAGCTTTAAGAAAGGTGATTGAAATGAAAAAAGTCGAGCTTTTGGCTCCGGCTGGTAATATGGAAAAGCTAAAAATGGCAATATTATATGGAGCAGATGCAGTGTATTTTGCCGGAGAAGAGTTCGGACTTCGCACCGCATCTGATAATTTTACATTTGAAGAAATGAAAGAGGGAATTGGTTTTGTTCATGAAAAGGGTAAAAAAGCCTATCTTACCATGAATATAATTCC
>JAAYTR010000034.1 GCA_012523685.1 Clostridiaceae bacterium
AATGCTATAACAGTAAGTCCGGCGGCACTGATTGAGAAGCCCTTAGTAACAGCTTTAACAGTATTTCCTGCTGAGTCGAGTTCGTCGGTAATGGCGATAACTTTTTCACCAAATCCACCCATTTCAGCAAGGCCGCGGGCATTATCAACGATAGGTCCGTAAGCGTCGTTAGATATAATCATACCAACGATGGAAAGCATACCTAAAGCAGCCATTGAAATACCAAACATTCCATACTGTGTTTCCTGACCTGTTGCTACTCCTATAGGTGCAGCAATATTAAATGCCAATAATGCAGAAACTGCAATACCTATCAGAGCTGGTAAACAGCTTAATAAACCATAAGAGAAACCTGAGAGAATTGTAAACGCAGGTCCTGATTTAGATGCTTCTGCAACGGCTCTTACGGGAGGTTTATTGTCATTCGTAAAGTAGTCGGTGGCAACACCAATTATGGTACCTACTAAGAGACCTACGACTGTAGCACCCCAGATACGCCATTCCAAATTGAAAACGAAAGTAGTAAGGGCAGTCAGGCCGGCAAAAACAGCAGTTGTAACATAGGTCGAGCTGTTAAGGGCTTTTGTAGGATCACCATTCTTACCAATTCGTGCTGTAGCAACCCCTATAATAGAAGCTAAGAGACCAATTGCTGCGTAAGTAAAAACCATAATAACATTTTTGCCTGAAATACCGCCTAATGCTGTAGCCATAACTAATGCGGCTGCCATAGATGCAACATTGGAATCAAAAAGGTCAGCACCCATACCTGCAACATCGCCTACGTTGTCACCTACGTTATCAGCAATAACAGCGGGATTTCTTGGATCATCTTCAGGTATACCCAGTTCTACCTTGCCAACTAAGTCAGCACTTATATCTGCTGTCTTTGTAAATATACCGCCACCCGCTTTAGCAAACAGAGCCAATGAGCTGGCACCAAAGCTGAAGCCAAGAAGTGATGTTGCGTCGCCGACCAGCATTAAGACAACGGTTACACCTAACAGGCTTGTTCCTACTACTGCCATTCCCATAACGGCGCCGCCACGGAAACCGGTCATGAATGAAGGCTTTATACCTTTTTGAGCAGCTTCAGCAGCTTTCATGTTTGCTATTGTAGCTACCAAAATACCAATTTTACCGGCTAGAGCTGATAAAATAGTACCAAAGATATAAGAAATAGTCATCCAGATATTGTCAGCAATGTTTCCGGCCCAAATCGGGTGAGGAAGCAAAACAAATATTATAACGGCGACTATTGCTGTAAAACGCGCTAATAGAATATATTCGCGCTTCAGGAATGTGTTTGCGCCTTCTTGAATGTATTTGCCAATTTCAGCAATACGCTTGTTAGAAGAAGGCTGTGCTTTGACCCAGGTGTACATCCAGGCTGCTATACCAAATGCGGCTAGCGAAACAAGGATTGCAAAAGCCTGAATCATTTGAGCTGTGATTTCAAACATTTTGTTGACCCCCTTGCAGGATTTTATGGAATCTTAATTATTCCAATTTATTCTACTATATAGATAATTTTTACACAATGTATGTTTATACAAATAACTACATAATAAACTATATATTAATTAATCTGTACTATGTAATGTGCCGGGTTTTGCTAAATACCATTATATGCAATGAATGAGCCTTTTGATGTTTGTTTATGTTTATATTAAATAAGGTTGATTTTTTTTTTAATGTTTAACATAATGAAAGTAATTATTTAAAAAGCAAATGCTTATACAAGTAAAATTTAAAAAAATAATATGATAAAGTCGAGGATAGTATAAATGCTTCATGGGTTTTCAAGAACTGAGCTTCTGATAGGTAAAGAAGGCTTAGAAAAACTAAAAAACAGCAGAGTAGCAGTGTTTGGAATAGGCGGAGTGGGCACTTTTGTAGTGGAAGGATTAGCCAGATCAGGGGTAGGTCACTTTGTTCTGGTTGATGATGACTTAATTTGCCTGACGAATTTAAACCGTCAGATACATGCAACCAGAAAGACCATTGGTAAAGTTAAAGTTGAGGTTATGAAAGAACGGATTCTGGAGATAAATCCAAATGCTGAGGTTGAGGCTATCAGATGCTTCTATTTACCCGGGACTTCAGATGACTTAATAAGGGATGATTATGACTATATAGTTGATGCTGTGGATACCGTAACCGCTAAAATAGACTTGGTTGTGCAGGCTCAAAAACGTGGTATACCAATAATAAGCTGCATGGGAGCCGGAAACAAACTTGATCCGACAAAGTTTCAGGTTGCTGACATTTATAAAACAACCATGGATCCTCTATCAAAGGTAATGAGAAGGGAACTGAGGCAACGGGGAATTAAATCCCTTAAGGTAGTGTATTCCACCGAGCAGCCTATAAAACCAAAGGAATC
>JAAYTR010000283.1 GCA_012523685.1 Clostridiaceae bacterium
GCTTTATACATGCTATAGCTGCTCTTGTATTCTGCCAGGAGCAGATCTATCATTCTGCCGTAGCTCTTAACACCATCTTCCTGGCCATTCATCTTTAAATAAGTATCATTCATTTTATTGGCAACTTCTTTTGTTATACCCTGAAATTGCTTCCAATATTTCACCTCAGCTTCCAGATCTCTCCTGTAGCCGGGGCTGTAGTTACTTGCTACGTCAAAATAGCGGTCCGGGCTTTCAGCATAAAGTGCATTCATAGAATACTGCAGCGCCATAACACTTCCGGAATATTTGAAATCAATATCAGGATGTGCCATACAAGTCTTATATGCTATATAATTAGCCTCATCTTCACGGGCGAAACCTCTTTGATGAGCCATTTCATGCATTACAGTTGAAGCTAGGGACATTTCCGGGATATCAATATCTATATTTGCTTCGCCTGTTAAACAGGAGTAAATACCTATTATATTTGAGTGGGACATTAGCCTGGAAAGTAAAACAGGCTTAGGAGGACCATATTTTCCGCCCAGAAACGGATATTCTTGTTCAATAACTTCATACCCTTTATAAGCACGTTTTAGAACAGACTTATATCCTCCCTCTACGAGCATAATACCATCTTGATTTTCAGAAACCTGTTCTCTTAATTTATTGGTATCAGCTACAAGCCAACGGCAAAGGGCTTCCAAATCATCTACCGAAGAGTCCTGAATATTAATATTGGCAAGTTCAGCATAAGGCAAACGCTCATAATTAATATTCCACACCATCACCTGGATAAAAAACCACAGGGAACCGATGAGGACAATATTAGCAAGGAACCGCAAAAGTATTATGCCTTTACCTTTTCGGGATGCCTTGATAATAAGGTATATAAGCCTTATTGGAATATATATGACCAGTAGAATAAGAGCCAGTTCAGCAACAGAAAAAGGAAGCAGACCCGTCAATAAGCTTACGGGCTGCATAATAAATTTATATATACCTCTTGAATAAATTTTTTCTGTAAATTCCGGGTAATTTGCCATTACCTGTTTAATTAATATAGCCAGGGGTATGAATATAACAGATAAAAATTTATATTTTATCTTATTTTTTTTAGATGTTTTTTTGATTTGCATATAAATCCTTCCTAAAAATGATGTAAAACTATTTTATATTAAGTGACTACATTTTATCATGAAATTGTATAATGAAGAATAAAAATAACAGGCAATATATTCCTGTTAAAAATGTATAATATATCTTAAGTAGATAATAAATCTACATCAATATTCTTGGGAGGCGTTTATATGATTGAGAATGTCAATAACGAGTTAAAAAAGTATTTTGAGAGTAAACCGGTTATTTCATCATTGTTAGGTTTCGACATGATTATTCTTTATGGTTGCGTTGCCTTAATGTTGCTTAATTCTTTTGTGTATCTTGGTGGAATCATAAGCGGAATTTTGTTTTATATTTTTATCCTTGCAGTTCTATTATGCCTGGCTAAAAATAATTTCAACGCCCTCATGGTAGGGTTAGGTGTTAAAGTACTTATTGAATTAATATCCTTCAGATATGGCTTTTACTGGTCTACTTTGTATGCCGTTTTAATATACGGTTTCTTCGCGTTCATGGCTTATAAAAAATCAATGGTTAAGAAATAATACATATTATAAACATAATAAAGAACAATAGAGGCAAACCGTCTGTTAAACTCAGACGGTTTTTATTATGCAAATTTTAAAAATATATTGACACATATGTATTACAAGTGTAGTATAGTAAAAGAGACTACAAATGTAGGAAGAAGGATGTATATTGAAAAAGGGAAAGAAAATTACCGATGCTGAACTGTATATCATGAAGATCCTGTGGAAAAAGTCACCATTAACAGCCAGCCAAATAATTGATGAATTGAAAGAAGAAACTCAATGGAATCCTAAAACTATCCATACACTAATTAGCCGTCTGGTTTTAAAGAGTGTTATAGGAGTACAAAAAGAGAGCCCTTATAAGCTGTATTTTCCCTTAGTTTCCGAAGAATATTACCGGAATGTTCAGACAAGATCGTTTTTGGAGAAGGTGTATAATGGCTCTTTTCCGTTACTTATAGCTAATTTTATTAAGGAAGAAAAACTAAGCGATAAAGAAATAAATGAACTAAAAGCTATACTGAACAGTCAAATAGATGAAGGTGAAAAATCATGAGTCTGTCAAATATTTTTGGAGAGATATTAAACCTGTCTTTGATGGGTATGCTTCTTACTATTTTACTGATTTTTTTAAAGAAACTTTTGAGAAATCGTTTCAGTGCTTCCTGGCACTATATGGTATGGTTTCTGCTTGTTTTTCGTTTAATCACTCCTATTGCGCCTGCAAATAGTATGAGCATCTATAATTTATTTATGCCGGCAATGATGGAAGTGCAGCAACAAGGTTCAGAAAGTGAAGAAATACCACATTATAATGGAAAAGTTGAAGAAAGCAGTCAACATGATGATGTTAAGTACCAAATAGATAATATAAAGAATGAAAATGAGAGTATTGAAGAAAATGATGCAAAACGGAGAGGTACGCTCTTCGAAACTCTTTCCTTAATTTGGTTTATTGGCGCCGGAATTACTACAGTGATAACAATCATTCACAATATAATATTTTATAAGAAAATAAAATATAGCATTCAATGTTCAGACCCGAAAGCTTTGATGGTAATGGAGGAATGCTGTAAAGCACTGCTGATGAAAAAAACTGTTCCGGTATACCTTAATAAAAAGGTACGGGGACCTTTGCTTTTTGGCCTTTTTAAACCCCGGATTATTATATCGGGTGAGTTATTAAATAATCTAAGCAGGAACGAGATAAAGCATGTGTTTTTACACGAGCTAATCCATTATAAACGTCTGGATATTCTTACTAATTTTATTACAGCAGCTTTGCGGTGCATTTATTGGTTTAATCCCATTATACACTATGGTCTTTATAAAATGGGGGAGGATTGTGAACTGTCTTGCGATGAGAGGGTTCTTAAGAAATTGTCTCCCCTTGAATACAAGAGTTATGGCCTGACTATAATCAATCTGACAAAAATTATGACTATGTATTATCCACCAACATGCACCAGTACACTCATTCAGAAAAAATCAAATATACAAAGGAGAATCAATATGATTTCTAAATTCAAACAAAAAACAGCTCTGACAACAGTTTTTGCGGTTTTGCTAACGATTTTGATAGGCTGCTCGACTCTTACTAATGCTAAGCCTGTTTATCAGACCAGTGCCGGTAATCCGGAACCGCCGCCTAAACAGAATGTAACTCTGCTGCCTCCAGAAGAAAACACTGCAGAAAAAACATCTGGTACATCAAATATTGATTTTCACGCTAAAGATGAAGATGTTTTACCTGAGGATTCAACTATTGAAGAAAAGGTTGAATTTTACCTTGAAAAGCTAAAGGATAAGGATTATATCGGCACATATAACGAAGGATATATATGGTATACTGCAGCTGAAGAACTTGGTAAAATAGGCAAACCAGCAATCCCCGGACTTATTCAAAAGCTTGAAACACAAGACGATTATGAACGGGCATTAGCACTCTATGCGCTTTTATTGGCAACACAACATGATAATGTTAAATCATTTACAGATGGTGAGTATATTATTGTTAATCTGGACTTTAATAAGGAAAATCATCCTGAAATGGTGGATA
>JAAYTR010000284.1 GCA_012523685.1 Clostridiaceae bacterium
CATGCTTCAACATCTCCTCACAAACCAGGCTTCCTATTGTCTGTGCTAATTTAGGTTGATTTTTGAATTTCATATTATGAATAGCGGTATCCACCCCGTTCTTGTAGTAAAACGCAGCAAAAATCCCGTCTAAATACGGCAGCTCTGCACTTTTTCTGAATTCTCTCTGATAGCGGGGAAGGTTCTTTTTGCATGATTCACAAAGATATAATACTGCATTATCATTTAATATGGTATCACAAACCATACACTTTGCCGGATATATTAATCGAATAAGCTTCTCAATAAAAGAAACTTTTCTATTCTTCTCTCTTCTCACACAAGCCTCTCCTTTAGTCCGGAATAGCGTTCTCTTTCATTAATGTTTTTTATCATTTCTTCCATTATAGCCAGGTTGCCTGCCAGAACTACCAGTTTTCTGGCCCGTGTTACCGCCGTATATAGCAAGTTTCTGCATACAAGGCCCTTTGGTACTCCAAAAAGAGGAATTATTACTGCAGGAAATTCCGTTCCCTGGCTTTTATGAACAGTAATAGCAAAGGCATGCTCAAGACTTTCCATTCTGTCAAACTTATACTCGCAAATCCTGTTATCATCAAAACGGACAGTTATAAGTTCTGCTTTAAAATCAATATCTATAATAATTCCCATATCTCCGTTATACACACCCAAACCTTCACTGATAAACCCGTCTTTATCAGTTAATGTCCATGGAAGAGTATAATCATTGCGAATCTGCATAACCCTGTCACCCAGCCGAAACGTCGTATTACCGAATACTTTTTGAGGCTTGTCCTCTCTTTCAGGGTTTAAAACCTGTTGCAAAATGCTGTTGAGATTCCTTACACCGGTATCTCCTTTTCTCATTGGTGAGATTACCTGTATATCCCTGACAGGATCAAAACTGAAACGTTCAGGTATATGATTTGTACAGAGATCCGAAATACAAGTAATTACGTCCTTGCTGCTCAGTTTTGGAATAAAGAAAAAGTCTCCCTCTTCCTCATTTATAACGGGCATATTACCCTGGTTTATAAGATGTGCGTTGGTGATAATACTACTTTCTTCTGTCTGCCGGAATATGGTCTCCAGCTTGACCACCGGGAAGGTTCCACTCTCTATAATATCTGAAAGAACTTTTCCCGGACCAACCGAAGGTAACTGATCCGAATCCCCGACCAGAATGAGGCTGGCTTCCCACGGAAATGCTCTTAATAATGCTTCCATCATGACAATATCTATCATGGAAGCTTCATCAATTATCATTACATCTGCTAAAAGCGGATTATCTTCATTTCTCATAAAGTATGGCTTTTCATTATCTTCGATGCTGTATCCCACCTCCAGAAGCCTGTGAATCGTCTTAGCTTCATATCCGGAGGTTTCACTTACGCGTTTTGCTGCTCTTCCCGTAGGTGCAGCTAAAACGGTTGAAAGTCCTTTACTCTCAAATATCTGAATAAGTGTCTTTATAATAGTTGTTTTGCCTGTTCCCGGTCCCCCTGTGATAACACATATCCTTTGGGATAAGGCACATTTAATTGCCTGTTTCTGAATATTATCCAGGTATAAATTCTGGTCCCTTTCGTATTCCGCTATGAGGGTATCACAATCCCTTAACCAATATTCATCTCTTCTGCCATTTAACCCGGTGAGCTTTCTTGCCAGGTATCTTTCTGCTTCAATCATTTCTTCAGTATATACTCTGTCAGGGTATTGTCTTTCCACGAATATCATGTCTTCTAATAAAAGGGAATCAAAAGCATTATTAAGCAGCTCTTCCGGAACCCTGGCAAGCTTAACGCCAAGTTTAAAAAGTTCTTTTTTCGGTAAAAAGGTATGCCCTTTAGAAGTTTCTGCGGATAAAATATACAGAAGTGCACTCTTAAGGCGTTCTGGAGAATTCGGATCAAACCCTTGAGATAAAGCTATCCTGTCACATATGGAAAAGTTTAATCCAATATCCGGTTCTGCTAATCTATATGGGTTTTGTTTAACTTCTTTTTCGGCAAGGGAGCCAAATTTATTCCATATTTTTGCCGCAACATCAGAGGATACACCGTATTTTTGCATAAACATAATAATATTTCTCATGTTTTCATGTTCAAGAAAGGCTTGTCCGAATAGAAGCGCTTTCTCCGGTGTGATTCCCTTTATCTCGGCCAGCCTGTACGGTTCGAACTGGAAAACCTCAAAGGTTTTCTCCTTAAATCTCTCAACAATATTATGAGCTGTTACTTTCCCTAAGCCCTTGATAAAACCGCTTGAAAGGTACTGTACCATACCTTCCTCCAGAGTTGGGACACTTCTTTCACAATGCTCAACTTTAAACTGTCTGCCATAATCAGGATGGCTGACATATTCACCGGTGGCCACTACATTTTCTCCTTCAACAAGCATAGGCATAATGCCCACCAGCGTAACCTGCGTGTTAGTATCGGTTTTCAGATCGCATACAGTATATCCGTTTTTGGTATTGGTATAGCGGATAGATCGTATTGTTCCTTTAATTTGTTCCACATTTTCCCCTATTGTTAATCTGTGATTTTTTCTCTCTTTGTTATCATACAATATGATATCTGCTCGGGCAACACTTCAACAGGATACATATTTCTTAGTTTTTCAAGTATCCGCATTGTTTCAGTATCCTTGCCGGAAACCATAAGATAAACTTTTCCGTCTGTCATTAGACTTCTGGGAATGGATTCGGAGAAGATTTGCCTCACTATACCCTCGAGTTTCGGGCTAAAATCAGGTGGTAAATATAGAATAAGTCTGATACCTTTGTCTTCGCAGGTTGACTTGTTTAGACTTAAAAAGTATAATATTGTAAAACTCATACCAATAAAAGCGAAAATTGACAGGACGGTTAATACAAGTATTTCCACGAGCTTGCCCCCTTATTAAAGGTAATAAATCCTTTCTCATATGAATCATACTATGCTCTGAAATTTTGGTATGTTAACCCGGAGGAG
>JAAYTR010000035.1 GCA_012523685.1 Clostridiaceae bacterium
TCAAATGTAAATCTGGAAGTCCAGGGTAATGAATTTGTATCGATACTTGGGCCCAGTGGATGTGGAAAAAGTACTCTTTTAAAGCTTTTGGCCGGTCTTGAGCAGGATTATGAAGGGGATATTCTACTGGGAAATGATAATCCGAAATATAAGAGAATCCCTGTTTGCTATATGCTTCAGAAGGACTGTCTTATGCCATGGCGATCCATGCTGTCCAATGTTCTGCTTCCCATAGAAATAAAAAAAGGCGATTTAAAAAGAGCAAAGGAAGAAATCCAACCGCTTATTTCTGAGTTTGGCCTTGCGGGGTTTGAATATTATAAACCCCGGCAGCTATCAGGGGGTATGAGGCAAAGAGCGGCATTATTAAGAACATATCTGATGGATGGTGAAATAATGCTCCTGGATGAACCCTTCGGAGCATTGGATGAGATTACCAGAATGCAGATGCAGGACTGGCTTACATCAGTATGGGAAAAACATAAAAAGACTGTACTCTTTGTAACACATGACATAGACGAGGCAATATATCTTTCCGACAGAGTCCTTGTTATGAGCGAAAGACCTGGAACTGTAAACGGTGAAATACAGATAGATTTTGAGCGGCCAAGAAAAAGAGAGATGATTCTGACTTCTCAGTTTTCGGAATATAAAAAAAATATTCTTAAATTATTAAAAACATGACAACCATATGTCAAATATCTGGTATATAATTGTCTATATGACAGGAATAATCTGGAATTATATTTTATTCTGCCATAATTCAATTCATATATTGGAGGGAAAGTTATGTTAGAACTTCCGGAAGCATATATTTTGGCACAACAAATAAAACTAAAGCCAGCAAGAATACAGTTGATAAACCATGTGAAAAGTGCGGAAGCAATATTGTAAAAGAAGCATATATGGGCGGAAGCGTATACTATTGCCCGGGATGTCAGAAAAAATAGATTTGGCTTTAGTAGTAAAACTTCTATGAGGAGTCTTATGGGAAAACAAATTCGCATAGCGCTTATAATAACAGTTATGGTCGTTACTGGCTGCACAGGTTTAGTCGGATGCATCCGCCCTGGTAATGAATTCGAAGAAATTGAAAGCGCACATCAATCTGATGAGCCTATAGGCCTTATTGTTCCAAGACCTGAAGTTGAAGAACTAATAATTGAGCGCATTACATGCACATCAGACCAGGATGGAGACGGACTTAACGATCTTGATGACATAGTGGAGGGTGCCCGTAAGGATATTGAGAACAAGCCCCGGTATACAGATGCTTATTATGAGGGGGGGCTACCCTCCTGATGACGAAGGTGTATGTACCGATGTTATATGGCGTGCATTAAAAAACGCCGGATTTCTTTTAAAGGATATGGTAGATGAGGATATTCGCAAAAATATAGACCTATATCCTAGAGTCCAAGGGCATCCGGATCCCAATATAGATTTTCGCCGGATAAAAAATCTTCGTGTGTTTTTTGACCGTTTTGCTACAATTCTTACAACAGAGATAACTCCTCTGGATGTGGAAAATCTAAAGGAATGGCAGGCCGGTGATATTGTTGTTTTTGATGACCCTATGGAACATATCGCTATAATATCGGAAAAAAGAAACAAAGACGGAGTGCCTTATATTATCCACAATTGTGGGCCTTACACTCAGGAAAACGATATGCTTATTTTTTGGCATGAGAATTATTCACCAATAATAGCTCATTATCGATTTCCTAAGAAATGACCAAATTTTACTTTATCCTAATTTCAGTATATAATTAATATAAAGAAGTATAATTTAACAACAGGGGTGAGATTGATGCAGGAAAATTACAGAAATTATGGAACATTTGAAGAAGAATATGCTACTGTTAGAGGCATGAATGCTTTTATATCAAAGGTTTTCGGCTGGATGTTTATTGGACTTTTGCTTACTGCAGGAGTTGCATATTATGTATCAACCAACGTTAATTTAGTCATAACACTTGTATCAAACAGTTTTTTGTTTTTCGGATTGCTGATTGGTGAACTGGTGCTGGTTGCAGTTTTATCTGCCCGTATTACTAAGCTTAAATACGGCACTGCATTGGGAATGTTTTTTGGCTATGCTGCTTTGAACGGAGTAACATTATCCATTATATTTCTGGCCTACACAGGAAGCTCTATAGTAACTGCATTTGGTATCACAGCAATTACCTTTGGTATTATGTGTATATATGGTTACTTTACAAAAGCCGATTTAACACAATTCCGTACAATTCTGTTTATGGGCTTAATTGGGATTATCGTGCTTTCAGTAGTAAATATATTCCTCAGAAGTAATGGTGTGGAATGGTTTATCAGCATTTTGAGTCTGGTAGTATTCCTCGGATTAACAGCCTATGATATGCAAAAATTAAAGGCTTACTACTTTGGAACAGAGGGCGACATGGCACTTAGGGGGAATCTTGGTATTATAGGTGCATTAGCCTTGTATCTTGATTTCATTAATCTGTTCTTAACCACTTTAAGACTATTCGGAAGAAGAAGATAGTAAAACCAGCAACAAAACTATTGTAAAAGGCACTGCTGCAAAGCAGTGTCTTTTTTGGCAATACTACATATATGATGTTTTCAATCCGGCTTTATCTTTTTTCACGTTTTTGTTATGATATTCAAAGAAGGCGGACTTCTTGAAGACATTTAAAATTGACAGTTTTAGAAAGGGTTATGAATTTGGATATAAAGAAAAATAATGCAGGTGACAGGTTTAGGCTTAAAAAACCACAGGGAGGAATGGGTGTAGAAAACGCTCCTGAGTTCTCTGATTGGGTGGAGCAGGTAAGAAATCAAAATACCGCTTATACGTTAGAAACAGGAAAAACAAAAAAATTTAAAATTGATGTTTTCGGGTGTCAAATGAATGAGCGTGATTCCCAGACCATTGCCGGGATGCTTACAGATATGGGGTTTGAAGAAGTCCCAAAGGATAAACCCGCAGATATAATTGTTTTTGTGACCTGTTGTGTAAGAGAGAATGCCGAAGAACGCATATACGGTCATATAGGTGCGCTTTCAGGAGAATGCGAAGAAAATGGGTCCTTTATAATTGCCTGTGGATGCATGATGCAGCAGCCACATGTGGTGGAAAAAATCAAGAAATCATACCGCAATGTAAAAATCGTGTTTGGGACTCATAATATACACACATTCCCAGAGCTTCTATATCGTTATATTACGAGAAAGAAGCGTGTTTTTGAGATTTGGGAAAAGGAAGACAAAGTTGTCGAAGAATTGCCAATAAAACGTACTGATAAGCATAAAGCATGGGTCAACATTATTCTTGGCTGCAATAATTTTTGTTCATATTGCATTGTACCCTATGTAAGGGGCAGGGAAAGAAGCCGGGATATTAATGATATTCTGGCAGAGATAAAAGCGCTTGCAGAAGATGGCTGCAAGGAAATAACTCTGTTGGGGCAGAACGTTAATTCCTATGGCAATGATCTCGGAGAAAAAGATCTGTTTGCAAGGCTTCTTCATGCAATTGAGGATATAGAAGGAATTGAACGAGTCAGGTTTATGACCTCTCATCCGAAGGATCTTTCTGATAGCCTTATTGAGGCTATGAAAACTTGCAGGAAGGTTTGCAACCATTTGCATCTGCCGTTTCAATCGGGCAGTACCCGCATCCTGGAAAAGATGAACAGAAGATACACCAAGGAGAACTATTTAACTTTAGTATCCAAAATTAAAGCTGCTGTTCCTGATATTGCTCTTACAACAGATATTATTGTTGGTTTTCCCGGAGAAACCGAGGAAGATTTTGAAGACACTTTGGATGTTGTTAAAAAAGTAGGTTTTGACGCGGCATATATGTTTATTTATTCACCCAGGAAAGGCACTCCCGCGGCTAAGCTTGAGCAGGATATTCCTTCTGAGGTTATCAGTCAACGGTTCAAAAAACTGGTTGAACTTCAAACCGAAATCGCCACAGAATTGGCTAAAAAATTTGAAGGGAAGACTGTTGAGGTTTTAGTGGACGGACCAAGTAAGAATAATCCGGAAATGCTCAGCGGACGTACCCGTTCAAACCGTTTAGTCAATTTTAAGGCTGAGAATGTGAATAAAGGTGAAATAGTTAATGTAGAAATTATTCGTGCCGGTGCTTTTTGGCTCGAAGGCAGAGGAGGAAAAATGCTTGGCTAAACTTACTCCTATGATGCAGCAGTATATGGAGATTAAAGAACGGTACAAGGACTGTATTCTTTTTTTCAGACTGGGAGACTTTTATGAGATGTTTTTTTCTGATGCCGAGATTGCGTCCAGGGAACTTGAAATTACTCTGACAGGGAGAGACTGCGGGCTGGAAGAGAGGGCTCCTATGTGCGGAGTTCCTTATCATGCTGCTCACAACTACATATCCCGCCTTATAGCAAAGGGCTACAAGGTTGCAATTTGCGACCAAATGGAAGATCCGGCAACGGCAAAGGGAATTGTAAAAAGGGATGTGACCAGGGTAATAACACCCGGTACCGTTATTGACCCTGCCATGCTGGAAGAAAAGAAAAATAACTACTTAATGGCAGTCTATTGCCAGCAAATATACTTTGGAATAGCTGTTGTTGATGTTTCAACCGGTGAGTTTTACGCGACACAGATTACATGGGGCAGCTCTATGAGAAAGCTCATTGATGAAATTTCAAGATATAAGCCCTCTGAAATAATCGTGAATGAGGAACTGACTACAAAACCGGAATATAAAACATACTTTCGGGAATATCTTAGGATCGAACCTTCAATAATTGACGGGGAACTATTTACACTGAAAAACAGTCAGGATAGGTTAATTGAAGTTTTTAATGAAAATCCGTTTAATGATCTTGAATTGGCTCAATGCGCATCGGGTGCACTTATATCGTATCTCGAATCAACACAAAAGGTTGATTTGAAGCATATTGAAAAGGTGAAAATATATAAAATTGAGCAATATATGATGTTGGACAGCGCCTCCAGAAGGAGCCTTGAGATTTCTGAAACAATGAGGGACTCCAGGAAAAAAGGTTCTCTCTTATGGGTACTGGACAAAACCTCTACTTCGATGGGGGGCAGAAAGTTAAGACAGTGGATTGAACAGCCTTTATTAGATGTTGACGAGATAAACTTCAGGCTGGATGCGGTTTCTGAGTTTAGAGAGAGCTTTATGCTCAGAAGTGAGCTTATGGAGCTTTTGCGAGGTGTCTATGACATAGAGAGACTAACCTCAAAACTGGTTTTCGGTACTATAAATGCCAGAGACCTTTTGGCAATTAATTCTTCATTATCTAAGCTGCCGTATATAAAAGAGCTGATACAAGACCTTAAGTCCGATTACAACAGGCAGTTATATGAGAGACTTGATCTTCTGGAAGATATATATACTCTTATTGATGCTTCAATAAATGAGGAAGCACCCTTGTCGGTTAAAGAAGGCGGAATAATAAAGGATGGATATGACGAATTAGTTGATGAATACAGACATGCCTCTACAGAAGGAAAGGCATGGATTTCTGAACTTGAGGCTGAGGAGCGGGAAAGAACAGGAATTAAAAGTCTGAAAATACGCTATAATGATAATTTTGGTTACTACATAGAAGTAACCAGGGCAAATATAGGGCTGGTACCAGATGATTATGTGAGAAAACAGACATTGGTAAATTCTGAACGTTATACCATGGAAAAGCTGAA
This sequence comes from Clostridiaceae bacterium, assembly GCA_012523685.1. Taxonomy (GTDB): domain Bacteria; phylum Bacillota; class Clostridia; order DSM-8532; family DSM-8532; genus DTU059. The sequence continues at coordinate 5,698 of JAAYTR010000035.1, forward strand.
AAGCCTGGAAGGCAAAATTTTAGGTGCCGAGTCTAAGGTTGTCCAACGGGAATATGAGCTTTTTTGTCAGATCAGAGATACTGTTTCAAAGCATGTTAAAAGACTTAAGGCTACGGCTGATTGTATATCTGCTCTTGATGTGCTTTGTTCTTATGCAGATGTTTCCGACCGTAATCAATATGTGCGTCCTGTTGTTTATGATGGAGGAATTATCGAGATTAAGAATGGCCGCCATCCGGTTGTAGAGAGAATGCTCGATGATGCTCAGTTTGTGCCTAATGATACCTGGCTTGATGATGATGAAAACAGGATCGGGATAATAACAGGTCCGAATATGGCGGGTAAGTCCACATACATGAGACAGGTTGCGCTGATAACCTTAATGGCTCAGGCTGGTTGCTTTGTTCCGGCGGAATATGCCAGAATAGGTCTGGTTGACAGAATCTTTACCAGAATAGGGGCATCCGATGACCTGGCTTCAGGGCAGAGTACCTTTATGGTTGAAATGACTGAGGTAGCCAATATTCTTGAAAACGCCACACATAAAAGTCTTCTGATCCTTGATGAGATAGGGCGTGGAACCAGTACATACGACGGGCTCAGCATAGCATGGGCTGTTATAGAGTACATAAACGATAAAAGCAAACTTGGGAGCAGGACCCTTTTTGCCACTCATTATCATGAGCTTACCGAGCTTGAGGAAAGGCTGCATGGAATAAAGAACTTTTGTGTTTCAGTACGAAAAAAAGGAAATGATATTATTTTCTTAAGGAAGATAACAAGAGGAGGCGCTGACAAGAGCTACGGAGTTGAGGTGGCAGGCCTTGCCGGGATTCCGGATGCTGTAATAGAGCGTGCAAAACTGATTTTAGAAGAGTTGGATGAGGCGGATATTAACAAAACTTCAAAAAAGCGCAGACATAAGCCAGTAGACGGGCAGCTTGACCTGTTTGCATCAAGTACGCTTTCAAAGGCAGAGAGAGAGGTTCTGGATGAGCTCAGAATGGTGGAACCGTCATTGTTGACTCCATTGGATGCGCTGAACAAGCTTTATAGTCTGCAGCAAAAGCTTAAATAGGTCAAGGGAGAACAATATGAGTAAAATCGTTATTTTAGATGAAAAAACAGCCAATCAAATATCGGCAGGTGAAGTCATTGAAAGACCGGCATCTGTTGTAAAGGAAATGGTGGAAAACTCCATCGATGCCGGCGCTACTCAGATTACTGTAGAAATTAAAAATGGCGGCATATCATATATTCGTGTTACCGACAACGGCAGTGGCATAGAAAATGAAGACCTGGAATTTGCTTTCGAACGCCATGCCACCAGCAAAATAAGACGTATTGAGGATTTAGACAGTCTTTCAACTATGGGCTTTCGTGGGGAAGCTCTTGCTTCTATAGCCGCAGTATCACAGTTAGAAGTTACATCGAAAACCGAAGGCGCTTTAACAGGCACAACACTTAAAATGGAAGGCGGCAGGGTCACAGAGATTAGCCAGGCCGGAAGCCCGAAAGGAACAAGCTTTATAGTAAGAAATCTTTTTTACAATACCCCGGCACGATATAAGTTTCTAAAAAAGGACACTACTGAAGCAGGCTATATTTCCGACATAATACAACGTCTCGCCCTTGCCAACCCGGGAATCTCCTTTAAATTTATTCAAAACAATCAAACACAACTTCATACACCGGGAAATCATGATCTGTTAAGTGTCATATACAGTGTTTTTGGCAAGGATATAGCTAAATCGGTTCTTCCGGTAAACTATGAAAATGAAGGATTCATACTTGAAGGATTTATAGGCAAGCCTGAAATTGCGAGGGGAAACAGAAATAATCAGTCAATATTTCTCAATGGAAGATATATTAAGAGCAAGGCTATTACAAAAGCTCTGGAGGATGCGTACAGAACCATACTTATGCAAAACAAGTTCCCTTTTTGTGTACTTCTTCTTAAATGCCGGCCCGAAGACTATGATGTTAATGTGCACCCTCAAAAGCTGGAGGTGCGTTTTGCCAATGAGAACTCGGTTTACAGCACTATTTACCACGGTGTAAAAGGTACGCTGCTGGGGGAAATGGGAATAGGGGATTTTAAGCCTAATTCGGAAAAAGCAGATGTCAGGTATAATACACCGGCAAGTATTATGCCGAAGGTATTTGATGTTAACAAACAAGTTCGGCCTGTAACTGAGGTTCCGTTGCCAAAGCAATCTACCTTGTTTGAAAGTTTACCTGAGAAAAGCATTCAAATAAAAAATCAGGAAGAAAATATACGGTATGAAACAGTACTGAAGTACGAACACATACCACAACACTTTGCAGACAGTAAGATTATTGAAGAAAGTAAGGCAGCTCAGGAAACCGGGCCTTTTGAAGAAACGGAACAGACAAATGATAATGAATCGGTGCAGGAACTGTTAAACGCATTAATTGTTGGACAGGCTTTTGATACGTATATACTTTTACAGAGTGGTAACAATTTGTATATTATTGACCAGCATGCAGCACATGAAAGAATAAGATATGAGATAATAAAGAAAAGGCGTGAAAAAAGCGAAAGCTTTTCTCAGATTATTCTTGAGCCGGTTATTATAAAACTTACTGCAAATGAGTATGATTTTGTCATGGAAAAACAATCTGCATTTCAAAGCATAGGCTTCGAGATAGAAGCATTCGGTTCGAATACCGTTATTATAAGGAGTATACCTGATTTTTACGAAAGCAGTTTTAGTGCCAGTGATTTCAATGAAATATTGGATCGCTGGATACAAACCGGATCAACCCAAAGTGATATCAGTGATGAAGCACTGTATATGATTTCTTGCAAAGGCGCATTAAAAGCAAACAGAACTCTTTCGAATGAAGAAATCCGCGGGTTGATAGAAAGCTTATGTGCATTGGAAAACCCGTATACATGTGTTCATGGAAGGCCGGTAATATTAAAAATGGAAAAGAAGGAATTTGAAAAAAGGTTCAAGAGGATAGTATAGCACAGGAAAGATTATATTATGGATAAAGTAATGGTTATTGCCGGACCGACAGCTTCAGGTAAAACCGATTTAGCTGTTGAGCTGGCATTAATGGTAAACGGTGAAATAATATCTGCCGATTCAATGCAGATTTACAGAGGAATGAATATTGGTACTGCCAAGCCTGCAATTGAGGAAAGGCGCGGAATACCTCATTATCTGCTTGATATAGTTAATCCCGATGAGACGTATAGCGTTGCCCAGTTTAAAGATGATGCGTTAGCATGCATAAACGATATTATAAAAAGAGGTAAAACACCAATAGTTGCCGGCGGAACAGGTCTTTATATCAACTCGTTAGTATACAATATTACATTTTCAGAAACCATTGCAGATTGGGAGTATCGCGAGGAACTTAAAAAGATGGCTGAAGAGCAAGGCCCGCTTGTATTACATGAGCGTCTTCAAAAAATAGATCCCAAAAGTGCGGAGGCGATCCACCCAAATAATACTAAAAGAATCATCAGGGCACTGGAGGTTTATAAAACTACCGGAATACCAATTTCTGAACATAAGGATGGTTCCAGAAGAGTTCCTCCGTCATATGAATTTTTAATATACGGATTACAGGTTGAACGCGAAAAATTGTATCAGCGCATTGACCAAAGAGTGGATAAAATGATGGTTAAGGGACTATATGATGAGGTCGAGGAGTTGCTTAAATGCGGATATTCTCCAAAACTTCCATCCTTACAGGGAATAGGATATAAAGAGTTAATTAGCACAATTGAAGGCAAATGTGCTTTAAGCGAAGCAATTGACAGTATAAAAACAAATACCCGGCGCTTTGCAAAGCGTCAAATAACCTGGTTTAACAAGACCGAAGGATTAGTATGGCTTGAATATAGCGATGCTAATACTTGGGCAATTTTAAAATTATTGGCCGATGCCTTGAATAATGAACATTAATTTAGTAAAATTAGGGCGAGGTAATGAGTTCAGTTTATATTATTTGTGCTGAAGTAGGAGGAGAAAGAGATGAATAAAAATATTAATCTCCAGGATGTATTTCTGAATCAGGTAAGAAAAGAGCACGTACCCGTAACGGTTTACCTTACAAACGGTTTTCAGCTAAGAGGTATGGTTAAAGGATTTGATAATTTTACCGTGGTTCTGGATAGCGAAGGAAAACAGCAACTGGTTTACAAACATGCTATTTCTACAGTATCACCTATGAAGACAGTTAATATTATCTTTAACGAAAATAGAGAATAGCTTTATATGGGGCTGGTTTTTTGAAAAAAATTTTAATACCTATGGTTGAAGCAGGAGGTGGGCATAAAATGCCCGCCCTTGCTATCAAAGACGCTTTAGGGGAGTTATATCCCGGCAAATATCAGATTGATGTAATTGATTTTGCAAAAGAAGCTGGAGCAACGTGGGATGATAAAATAATAAAAGGTTTTTGGGACTGGGCTTTAGCCAGACCTGATATAACAACAAATTTAAATGTACTTCTGGATTCTTTGAACCACCTTACACGCTCAAATACTGTAATGAGGATTTTTTTTCAGCAGTTTGTGCATAAAGGAACGAAGTACATTTTAAATTACCAACCGGATATTGTGTTTTCAACACATTTTTTTTGCAGCTCTGTTGCATTGTTCGCCAGGGACAGATATCGTTTACCCTATAAGGTATTCAGTTATATGACTGATCCGGTCAGAGGCCATAATCTGTGGGTAAATCCGAGGATAGAGGCTGTTGTTGTATCTACAGAAGAAGCTAAGGAATTCTTAGTTAAACAGGGCGAGCCAAAAAGCAAGGTAAAAGTAATGCCCTTTCCCCTTAATAAAAAATTCTTCGAAAAGCTGACAAAGACAAGGGAAGAGATACTCAGCGAGCTTGGCCTGGACCCTTCACGAAAGACCCTTTTAGCTACATCAGGCGGCCAGGGGATAGGGGATACCTCGGAGTATATTAAAGAACTGTATAATAAGAATTTTCCCTTTAATATTATTGCTATTTGCGGGAAAAATAACGATTTATTTAATGAATTAAATAAACTGAAATCCGGTGTTAGTTCTGAAACACCGTTAGCTGTTTTAGGATTCGTAAATAATATGCATGAGCTTCTCGAGGCTTCCGATATAGCTATAGCAAAGGGCGGAGCATCCACAACCTTTGAAGTACTTGTTAAAAATGTGCCGACTATTTTTACACACTGTGCCGCGCTACATGAAAAAGGAA
>JAAYTR010000036.1 GCA_012523685.1 Clostridiaceae bacterium
ATAAAAAAGAATGTAATCACCCTGAGGGTGATTTATAGAAAAGAAATGAGGAAACATATGAAAAGCATAAAAACTGTTTGCCTTTTTTTACTGATATTAATAATTTTTACAGGGTGCGGGGAAAATAAACCTCTCAACCCTAACGAACCTGTCATCATAACGTTATGGCATAATTACGGCGGCCAAATGGAAGAAACAATGAATGATCTGGTTGACGAGTTTAATGCTTCTGTCGGTAAAGAACAAGGAATTATCGTTAATATTACTTCTGTATCCAGTTCCTCTGCACTATATGATAAAATTGTTGCTTCGGCTGACGGTATCCCCGGTTCTTCCGAGCTCCCGAATATAACAACAGGCTACCCAAAATCAGCAATTATTCTTATGAATAATGATAAGCTTGTTGACTTGAAAGAGTATTTTTCTCAGGATGAGTTAGACCAATACTTACCAAGATTTATTGAAGAAGGAATAATAAACGACAAGCTGGCTGTTTTCCCTACAGCCAAATCAACAGAAGTCCTTTTCCTTAACAAGACACTCTTCGATCGTTTTTCTGATGCTGTAGGGATAAGTATTGATTCTCTGTCGACTTTTGAGGGTATTTCAGAAGCAGCAATTAAGTATTATGAATGGACTGATGCTCAAACTCCTGATATTCCAAATGATGGTAAGGCATTCTATACGTCGGATTCCTGGTTTAATGTTGCACAAGTTGGTATGAATCAGTTAGGTGATACCTTTATAGTTGATAAAGCTGTTAATTATACAGATAATTACAAAAGGGTTTGGGATCCTTATATTGAAGCAGCTGCAAAAGGCGGTTTTGCCATTTATAACGGTTATTCTTCGGATCTTGCCAAAACAGGTGAAATCGTATGTTCAACCGGTTCTACCGCAGGGATTCTCTTCTATGGAAACACTATTACATACAAAGATAACACAAAAGAAAACGTCGAATATGAAATTTTGCCTTATCCTGTTTTCAAAAGTGGAAAAAAGGTTGCATTACAGCGGGGTGGTGGAATGATTGTAACAAAATCCACAAAAGAAAAGGAATACGCCTCTGCTCTGTTTTTAAAATGGTTTACAGCACCGGAGCAAAACATGAAATTTATATCTGAAACAGGATACCTTCCGGTTACCAGGGATGCTTTCGAAGTCAGCATAGAACAGTATATAAATAAAGTTGATAATATCAACATTAAGAAGCTGTTAAAAACAGCGGTTACAATGTATAATGAATATGATTTTTACATACCTCCGGTTTTTGATGAATTTGATTCAATGGAAAAGACCTATACCGTGAGAATAAAACAAGCAGCACTCGATGCCAGAACCAGCTATTTATCATTCCTTGACAGAGAGGATGCTGAAGAAGCTTTTAAGCATTTGACCCAAAATATTTATGACGCCTTAATTGAATAAAAAAGATTTGAGGTGAATCCAACTGGGTATTCATAAATCTGCGCTTTTTAATCGAGAATTCTGGCAAAAAATAAAAATACTCAGCAAAGAAGGCAGGACTTTGCGCCAACGCCTGATTGTTTTTTCAGTTATTTTTTTAATAACCTTCTTAATAGGCGTTTTCGCAATACTCTTAATATCAGGTGTTTTCAATCTGGGTGACAGAGAAGCAATAACACTGTTTGAAAATGAGCTTAACCATGTTGAGAATGGCATATATGTGGACTATGGAAGTGTATCCGCTAAAAGTGTGGAACTGGCCAAAGCCCTTAATACTAGTATTGAAAAAAAACTAAAAGAAAAAGATATTTTTACAGGTAATCTAAAAAAACATCCGGAAGTGTATAACGAACTTCTTGAATTTGAATGCCAGACATTAATTACCGCACTGTTACGTACAAAAAGCAGCGGAGTTTTTATTATTCTGGATGGAACAATAAACCCGGATCTGCCAGATGCAGAATTTTCAAAAGCAGGCATCTACATACGAAACATGGAGCCCAATATTATCAATTTTGTATCACCTTACTTACATATGCTTCGAGGATCTGCCGATATAGCAAAAAATAATGATATCCAGATTCATTCTCAGTGGGCAATGGAGTTTGATATCCATGAAGATGACTTTTTTACAAAAACCATAGATACTGCGAGAATCAATAATCAACTGCCTCTTTCAAGGCTGTATTACTGGTGCCCAAATATTGCATTACCCGATACCACAGACAGAGTAATGCTATGCTCTGTCCCGCTGATATCCTCTGACGGCACAATATATGGTGTTTGTGGTTTTGAAGTAAGTTCATCGCTATTCAAATTATCTTATATTCCTGATTTAATTATTTCTGATACGGTTTTCAGTTTATTAACAAAGGTTGAAAACGATGTTTTTGACTGCTCATCATCTTTTATGGCAGCAGAATACCCTGCCCTTGTAAGAAATGAGCTTACTGACGCCAAGCTAAGTTATCAGGTTAAGCCAAATTCTCTTATCAGATACTTTAGTACGTCTAATCAGTTTATGGGGCTTCATAAAAGCATATCGCTCTATGCCCAAGATTCCCCCTATAAAGATGAACAATGGGTTGTAAGTGTCATGGTTCCGGCAAAAGACTATGAAAAAGCCCTTGATAATCTTAACCAGAGGCTTATTCTGTTTTTATCAGTATTGCTCGTATTAGGAATTGGAGCATCTTTCTGGTTCAGTAAATTTTATCTTAAACCCATTACCGAAACCATTAACAAAGTGAAACAAACAAAGGCTTCGGAAATAGAAAAAACTAATATTTTAGAAATTGATGACCTGTTGGAATTCCTCTCCCAACAAGACAGCAAAGCTGCAATTGAAGATAATAAACCCGATTATTCTGTCACTACGGCCAGTAGTACCGGAATGTTCAAGGAATTTCTGGAGAATATTAATACCCTCTCGCCGGCTGAACGGGCGGTATTTGACCTTTATATTGAGGGGTATACGGGGAAAGAAATTGCTGAAAAATTATACCTGAGTATAAATACAATAAAAACTCATAACAAAAGGATATATGAAAAAATGAATGTTTCCTCCCGTAATGAGTTGATGGTATATATAAAAATGATGAAAGAAATGGATTCAAAAGGGTAGCAGAATATTTTTCCGTAGAGTTATTACAGGATGATCTATTTCCCCTTCAAGTTGTCCTTCCAGCCCCTCCATTACACTTGTCGCAAATATAGGTATACCGGTCTCTCTTGTTATTTCCCGGGAAAGTTCCAAACCATACATGATGTCATCTGCTGTTGTTTCATCAAGGTAGTGGGTGTTGTTGATAATCCCGGTGATTTTTAATCTTGAAGATGCTTCAATTTCATTTATATAGGTAAGAGTTTCATCCAGATTTATTGTCATAGGTCTGGCCCTGTTAAATACAAAAAACATATCGTAATCACTTTGGTTTATTTCATGATAAAACCGGCCCAAAACAATTGCTCCATCTTCATCACCGCCAACATCCAGTATTACGCGTCTGGAATCATGCCGGAGAGCTACTGAAATTTCCGGCCCGATTACCGGTACATCCACATTGGTATTGGCATACATAGGTACAATAACTTTAACACCTTGTTTCTCAAGGGCTATTTTGGCGTCTGCACTTCTAAAGAACGGATTCACTATATCCATATCAGCCAGAAGTACATCGTCATACTTTTCTTTTAATATTAACGCTGTATTAACAGATATTTCTGACTTGCCGCTTCCATAATGGCCGCAAAAAATATTAACTCTCTTATTAAAAGTTGCTCTATCCATCATAAAAATTATCCTTCGATTCTGTATTTTTTTCGTCCTTCTTTGTATCTGTCTCTTCCGCTGCTGTCTATAATCACAACACAGGGTAAATTTTCAACCTCTATTCTTCGTATTGCCTCAGTTCCCAGGTCTTCAAATGCTATTATTTCCTGCTTTTTGATACAGGATGATATCAATGCACCTGCACCGCCGATTGCGCCAAAATAAATTGCTTTATGTGCTTTAATGGCTTCTGCCACATTTTCATCTCTAAGACCCTTACCTATCATGCCCTTAAGCCCTAATTCAATTAGTTTCGGAGCATATAAATCCATTCTGCCACTGGTAGTGGGACCTGCAGACCCAATTACTCTACCATCTGGAGCAGGACACGGCCCTACATAATAAATAACCTGGCCCCTTATATCAAATGGAAGCGACTCCCCTTTTTCCAGTAAGGATATCATCCGTTTATGAGCAGCATCCCGTCCTGTATATAAAGTTCCTGATATTAAAACCTCATCCCCCGCATTTAATTTAAGAATAATATCATCGGTTAACGGAGTGGTTATAATTTTTTTCCCCATCTTTCACTAACCTCACAAATCCATGGAATATTGTATGCGAGCTTCTTTGGTATACTTTCCGTATTCATCATATATAATCAGGTCGGGCATTATATTTAACCCCGGGTTTCCATTTTTTAAGCCTTTAATAAGTATAAGCGACGGAGCCTTCCCCTGATACGGACATACCATTCTGAGTATTTTAGGTTCAATTCTGACCTTCCTCATCCCCGCCAGTATATCTGTAAGCCTTTCTGGACGGTGTACCATATAAAACTCACCTTGTGGCTTCAGTATAGCAGAGCTGCTCGTTAATACGTCGGTTAGACTGCAGCAAATTTCATGCTTTGAAATAGCCTTGCTGTTCAAATTATTTATACGTCCGCTTCCAACCTTTGTGTATGGTGGATTTGTTACTACTATATCACAGGTAGCTGCTCCAAAGATAGATACTGCTTCCTTAATATCGCCTTTTATTATAGATATCCTTTGGTTCAGATTGTTACCGTCAATACTTCTTTGTGCCATACCGGCTATGTCAGGCTGAATTTCCAGTCCTGTAATGCTCTTTACATCAGTTTTGGCCGATACCAGTATGGATAAGATTCCCGTACCCGTTCCCAGGTCAACAACATTCTGATGTGGCTTAGCCTTAATAAAATTAGATAATAAAACAGCATCCATGCCAAAACGAAATGAATCTTTTTTTTGAATAATATATAGACCTTTAATCTGCAAATCCTCTAAGGTTTCATCAGGTAAAACTACAAAGCTCATACAGCTTCTCCCGGCATCTGTTTATTATAATAAAATCCTTCAGACTTTACCCTCAGGATGAAGTTTTTACATTTTTTCCCACTTCTAGCCTCTCACTTTTCTCATCTACCTCTTGCCTCTCACATCCTGCATCTCACTTCTCAAATACGAAAAAGAGTCAAACACAAGGCTTGACTCCTTTAAACAATAATTATTCTCTTACTCAGGCTGAGGAGCCTCTACAGGACAAACACTTGCGCATGATCCGCAATCAATGCAAGCATCTGCGTCAATTATGTATTTAGCTTCGCCCTCTGAAATACAACTTACAGGACATTCAGGCTCACAAGCACCACAGCTGATGCAATCATCATTAATAATATATGCCATGCTGACACCTCCCAGAAAAATTAATAATGTATACATTGTACAAAATAATCCTATACCATTAATTCACTTGTGTCAATATTATGGCAGGTTTTTTAGGTACAATTCTGCCATGGCTGTAAAATCAGTCTTCCAATATTTTTAATTCTTCCAGCACAGGATCTTCCAAATCAACATCGGCCTTCTTTTCTGCATCCTTGACTACACGGATATCTTTAACAGAGTAATCGATTATATCTGTACTTTGTTCATTATCAAGCTTAACACGCACTATTCCTTTTAATAAATTCACTTGTATAACGACGCCCTGCCCGTCCGGTGTCTGAACAACAGCATCAATCTTAGGTGTTTTCTTAAGCAGATGTTCGTAAGTTTCCTGTTCGTATTTTAAGCAGCACATTAGTCTGCCACATGTACCTGATATCTTTGTCGGATTCAGTGATAATGACTGTTCCTTAGCCATTTTAATTGAAACAGGATGGAATTCTGCCAGATGCGAACTACAGCATAAAGCTCTGCCACAAGCACCTAATCCGCCAAGCATTTTCGCCTCATCCCTGACTCCTATTTGACGAAGCTCTATTCTGGTACGAAATACTGAAGCCAGATCCTTTACCAGTTCTCTGAAATCCACACGGCCGTCAGCTGTAAAATAGAACAACACTTTGTTGTTATCAAAAGTATATTCTACATCTATAAGCTTCATTTCAAGCTCATGCTTCTTAATCTTCTCAAGACATATACTAAAGGCTTCAACTTCTTTTTTCTTATTCTCTTCGGCCTGTTTTAAGTCTTCTTCATCAGCCTTTCTGATGACATTTTTCAAAGGCGCAACAACATCCTCATCAACAACCTCCTGATTCGCTACAACAACCGTGCCGCACTCAATTCCCCTGGCTGTTTCTACAATAACCATATCGCCTTTTGACAGCTCAAGATTACAAGGATCGAAATAATATATTTTACCTGCGGTTCTAAATCGAACCCCTACAACATTTACCATTTTTATGACCATTCCTTTCTCCGGAATAACAAGGGTTAAGCTTTACAAAATCCGGGGATATAACCGGCTGTAATGATGCTATCTGAATAGCTTTATTTATAATATCTCCTTTCAGGAAAATACCATATAATCTATACCATTGTAATAATATCAACAGCAAGCTGGTAATTCATATTACGCATCATGTTATTCCGTACCTTTTCCAACCTTGAAATCTTCTCGGTTATATCGATGGTACTATGCATGTTTGCGTACTTTAATATATTATCCTTTTTGTCTGAATTAATCAACCCATCCTCCAAAGAACACCTTACTAACAGAGCGTCCCGGTATACTGATTCCATTACGCTTAAGCAGACATCAAAAGCATTTTTATTTTTTGAAAGATATTGATTAAAATATAGCTTTGAACTAATATTCACATCAAACAGAAATTTTAGTGTTTCATTTCTGATTTCCTCAAAATCTTTATCTGCCAAAAGCTGAAGAGCTATTCCCGGGATGCCCCGGCTAAGTGATAGAATATACTCCTTACCGGTTAAGTCTATTTCTTTTTTTTGTGCAATAAGCTTTAACTCATTGATTGTGCAGGGTTTAAGATTTTTACGTATAACTCTTGACCTTATTGTCAATAAAAGAGATTCATAATTGGATGTTGTAAGAATTATTTTTGCATAGACTGGCGGCTCCTCCAGAGTCTTCAAAAGACAGTTTTGAGCTTGAACAGTCATTTTTTCCGCATCTTCAATAACATATACTTTACGGCCTTTTAGTGGTCTTACTCCTATGTCGTCGATAAGATCCCTTATTTGTTTTATGACAATATTCTTTGTATCACTGCGGATAACCTTAAAATTGGGATTTACATTTTCATCAAAACCTTTACATGCTCTGCAATAACCACATGGAAGATTCACATCACCATTTTCTGTGCACAGCAAAGCCTTCGCAATAAAACGGGCAAGTGTCTTTTTTCCTATACCCCTTTCTCCCGTTAACACAAAAGCATGACTTAACGAGTCATGCTTAATTCCTTTTCTGAATTCATTAATAATCTCTGTCTGACCTATATAATCCATCCCGTTGCCTCCAATGCATTGTTAAAGCACAAGATCCAATACCAGTCCTCTTATATCTTCAATACGTCCTAATATAGCAAGATTGTCTTTTTCGGAACTAAGAACCTCTCTTGTAAGCTGCTCAAGCTTTTCATTTACTATTTTAATAGTTGAAAAGACTCTGTGTCTACCTCTCCGGTCTAAAAAACTGTCCTTCGAAAAACGTGATGAGGTTCTCACTGCCTCATTAATAAATTCCATTACAAGTCTCTTATAAGCTTTCAATTCCGCTACGTCAATATGCGAAGCCAGACGTTTTCCTTGTTTTTCAATTTCCATGGCTTTCTTTTTAAGCTCTTCATCCTGGCTTTCAGAAAATTGACGTTCCATATGTGAGCTAAACTGCGCTCCGTTCATATCATTAACTTTTTTAATATCTCTTTCTATTCTTCCGGTTAAATTTTGTGGTTTTCTTCCTGAACTTCCGTCAATTTTCAATGCCATAAGATAAAATCCTCCGTTCTATTATATCACTTGTTTGACAATAGAATAGATGTCCTTATGGATGTCAGCTATGTCTTTGATCTTTCCGTCCTTGACACAATAAACGCGATTCCAGTCATATAATTTGGCTATATCGCATGCGTTATAATAAGATTCAAGCAAATATTCAATATTATTTTCATGTATGTCCTTTTCATTTTGTCCCGTGAATTTATTTTTTCTGTCTTTCATAAGGCTTATGGCATATTCAGGAGGCATATCCAAAAAAATTACGCTATCCGGAACCGGTATTCCAAGCTTAACAAATTCCAAATCCCAGAGCCAGTCCAAAAACGCCTTCTTTTCAGCAGAATCTATAATTTTTGCAGCCTGATGTATCATATTAGACATTGTATATCTGTCGCTGACTACAATACCACCATTATCATAGAAATTTTTCCATAATGTCCTGTAAGAAGCAAAACGGTCAATAGCAAAAAAAACAGAAGCTGCATAAGGGTTAACATCCTCAGGTTTATCCCCAAAATCTCCATTGAGATACATTTTTACCAACGCTGACGACTGACTGCTGTAATTAGGGAATTCAACCTTTTTGACATTATTATTCTCGCCAAGCAAACGTTCATAAAGCATTTTTGCATGTGTGGCTTTACCGCTGGAATCTACTCCTTCTATAATAATAAGCTTACCTTTCAATGTATTTCCTCCCGATAAATTAAAAATGTGTCTTCAAAACTTTTATCTTTCGGTTTTGGATTCCATGTACCGGACAGTTCTCTCTCAATAATATATCGACAAAATCTATAGTTTCCTTGTTTATTATTTCTCCCGGGGTTACAAGCGGTATTCCCGGCGGGTAAGGAGTAATGTATGCTCCGCAAACTCTTCCTGTCGATTCATTAAATGGTATTTCCTCCGCATTTTCAAATAAAGCTTTTCTCAGAGGGACAATACGCGTGGGAATATTTTTCGGCCAATGTGGGATCTCTATATTCGTTTTTTCTGCAGAATATTCTTCAGAAATTGTTTTCAATGCCATTAACAGTTTATCAAAATCTTCAGATATATGAAAGGGTGTTGTAATTAAAACAATATTATTCAAATCGGCCATTTCAGCTACAATGCCAAATCGGGTCCTTAATAATTCCTCTGCTTTAAACCCGCTTAACCCGGTTGACACGAAGCTTAAAACAATCCTGGAAAAATCGTTCTCAAAATTGCTGTTATCATATTCAACTCTCTTTATGCAAGTATTTTTCTTAAGCTTAATTATAAAATCATCAATATTCTGCTTTAGATTACCGTATAACTCTCTTCCTTTGCCGGCCATAATGCTTCTTGCCATGTCAATAGATGACATTAATAAATAGGACGGACTTGTAGTCTGAGTCATAGATACCGATTTCTCTACAATGTCTTTGTCGACCAGGCCTTTGCTGCTGCCATGCAGAATTGCCGTTTGAGTAAAAGCCGGAAGTGTCTTGTGTAAGCTTTGAACACAGAGATCAGCTCCCAGAGTAATTGCCGGTTCAGGAAAATCCTCATGAAAGCAGAAATGAGCTCCATGAGCTTCATCAACCAGGAGGGGTATTTTATACAGTTTTGCCAGTCTTGATATCTTGTCCAGTCGGGTCGCAGTCCCATAATAGCCGGGCCGGTTTATTAAGATAGCTTGTGCGTCGGGATTCTCCTTTATGACTTTCTCAAGACTGTCGAAGGTCACTCCAAGTGGTATCTGGTTTTTTTCATCAACTTCAGGGGATACAAATACAGGCTCACCGTTAATCAGAGCCAGTGCATTCATAGCCGAAATATGACAATCCCGCCCAAGGATCAGTTTTCCCTCCGGTTTAACCGTTGCCTGAATCATAGCATGAATCCCCGAGGTTGAACCATTAACCAGGAACAAAGAGTAGTCAGCACTGAAGCAGGCTGCTGCCTTGCTCTGTGCTTCCTTTATTACTCCCCGGGGCTCATGCAGACAGTCAGACCCCGGGATTTCGGTAATGTCAAAACTGCCTGCGAGCTTCAACTCATCACATAAACCTCTGCCAAGAACATGCCCCGGCATGTGATAAGGTAAGGGATCTTTTTTTTTATATTCTTTTAACATTTTATAGATAGGAGTATTATTTTCAAGTTCCATACTAATTCACAAGAATCTGGGTTAATATTTCATTGTATTTAACCTTATAATCACCTAAATCAACATATACTTCGCTTTTTTTAAGAATTTCCTCATCAGGCCAGTAGGCTGGTAAATCAAATACCTCAGGGTATTCCTCCTTCATGCGCTTTAAAGCCTCTGTGTTAGGAGATGCATAGCCCACAGCCTCAGAATTCTTAAATGCTATGTCAGGATCAAGCATAAAATTTATGAACATCTCAGCTTCTTTCTTATACTTGCTGCTTGCAGGGATAACCATACAATCATACCAGACATTGGTTCCTTCTTCAGGAACACCATAGGCTATGTTTTCAAACTCCTCCCAGTAAAGGTCCATTGCATCTCCTGAATAGGTCAGCCCCATAGCCGCGTCTCCATTTGCAATAAGGTCTCTTATTTCATCTCCATAGTAACCGTTGACAAGAGGTTTTTGTTCTAAGAGAATTTCCTTGGCCTCTGCCAGTTCGTTGTCATTTGTACTGTTCATTGAATAACCCAGCTTTTTAAGGGCAACTCCTAAAGCATCACGTACATCTTTTTTCATAAGAATTTGGCCTTTATATTTAGGATTCCATAGTATATCCCAGCTGTCTACCGGATCATCAACCATATCAGTATTGTAAAGTATACCTATGGTTCCCCAGAAATAGGGTACTGAATATTTATTTTCAGGATCATAACCTGTGTTCTTAAACTGTTCATCAATATATTTATAATTCGGAATATTATTGAAGTCCAGTTCCAAAAGCATATCCCTCTTTATCATTTCTGAAATAGCATAATCAGAAGGGAAAACGACGTCATAACTGCTTCCGCCGGCTTCCATCTTAGCAAGGAGTTCTTCATTTGTTGCATATGTTTTATAATTCACCTTAATTCCGGTTTCTTTTTCAAACTCATCGATTAATGATTCGTCCATGTATTCGCCCCAGTTAAAAACGTTAATGGTAACGCCGGAGCCACAGCCTGCAAGCGGTACTACAGAAACCAGAATCAATACTAAAACTACGAATAAAGCTACATTTTTTTTCATATTATTATATCTTCTCCTTTATCATTTTTCTTGTTTATTATTATCATTAAAATAAGAACCACTAAGAACATCAATGTGCTCAAAGCATTAATAGTAGGTTTAACTCCCCTTTTAGCCATTGAATAAATCAATATAGATAAATTTGTTGCCGATGTGCCGGCAGTGAAAAAGCTTATAACAAAATCGTCTATTGATAAGGTAAAAGCAATTAGGGCTCCGCTTATTATACCGGGCATAATCTCGGGAATTATAACCTTTCTCATGGCATATGCCGGAGTTGCACCCAAATCCAGCGCTGCTTCAGCTGTATGCTTATTCATCTGCCTCAGCTTTGGCAGCACCGCCAAAATTACATAAGGTATACTAAAGACAATATGTGCTATAAGCATGGTTACAAATCCAAGTTCAATACGCATGGATATAAAAAGTGTCATAAGAGCAACACCTGTCACAATATCCGGGTTTAACACGGGGAGGCTGTTAATATTCAACACAATCGTCCGCCCGAGCTTAGTCATATTACTAATACCCAGAGCTGCGATTGTACCTACAATAGTAGAAACCAGGGTTGATATCACAGCAATAAGTATTGTGAAATAGAGTGCTTCACGAATCTGCCTGTCCTTAAAAAGATCAATATACCAGTCAAAAGTAAAGCCGCCCCACTGTCCCCGTGATTTAGATTTGTTAAACGAAAATACAATTAAAACTATTATAGGAGCATAGAGGAACAGGAAAACTATGCTCATGTAAATTCTTTTTATGGCTTTTTGCATCATATTTTCCTCCCCTCTTCCTCAGGACTGTTGTCAATGCGCGACATGACAGCCATTGAAATTAATATCATAACCATCAGAATTATTGACAATGAAGAGCCAAAATGCCAGTTGCGTGATGACAGGAACTGCTGCTCTATTAAGTCGCCTATTAAAGGTGTTTTTCCTCCCCCTAAAAGTCCCGATATTACAAAGGTGCTTACTGCAGGCAAAAAAACCATTGTAATACCCGATACAATTCCCGGAATACTCAAAGGCAGAATAACCCTCATAAATGTAATAACGCTGTTTCCTCCAAGATCATTCGCCGCCTCTATTACGTGTTTGTCAATCTTGCTTAAAACTGTATAAATAGGTAAGATCATAAAGGGCAGAAAATTATAAACCATACCAAGTAGTACAGCCCCTTTACCGGGCATTATCTCAAGCTTTGGCAAACCAACCCATAATAAAAATCTGTTTACTAATCCATTTGGGGAAAGCAGCGACATCCAGGCATATGTTCTGAGCAAAAAGTTCATCCAGATAGGTACTATAAATAGCATCAATAATAAATTTCTATATTTAACATCTGTATTTGCAATAATCATCGCAACCGGATATCCGATGATCAGGCAAATAAGTGTTGATATACTCGCTAAGACGAAAGAATTTCCTATTACTTTAAGATATATAGGCTCCAGCACTTTCTTATAGCTGTTTAATGAGAATTTTAAATCCTTTATATTATGGATATCTCCTTCAGTAAAGCTATAAAAAAGAATTAAAAATAATGGTATAACAATGAAGATAGCCATCCAAACAGTATATGGGTATGCTATTCTTCCTCTTCCTCTACGCTGCATGGCATATCACCCCTTTTCATAACCTGTATATCTGCTGGCTGAACATTCATACCTACAACGCTCCCTTCAGGGAACATCATAGTACGTTGTACTAAATACTCCCGGGTGTCTGATTCGATAATCATCTCATAGTGAACACCCTTAAATACAACAGAGGTAACCGTCCCTTTAATCATACCCTCATCGGGATTCACAACGATACGGATATCCTCAGGTCTTATAACTATGTCAACAGGCTCATTTGGCGCAAATCCTTTATCCACGCAGTCAAGAACTAAACCGTCAAAAGACACCTTGTAATCCTCCAGCATTACACCTTCTATGATATTGCTTTCGCCAATAAAATCGGCAACAAATCTGTTTATAGGCTCATTATATATGTCCTGGGGAGTTCCTATCTGTTGAATAACCCCTTTATTCATCACGACAACAGTATCTGACATAGTAAGTGCTTCTTCCTGGTCATGAGTTACATATATAAACGTAATTCCAACACTTCTTTGCATATCAAGAAGCTCTATCTGCATCTCTTTTCTAAGCTTCAGGTCAAGGGCACCAAGGGGCTCATCCAAAAGAAGAACCTTTGGCTCATTAACCAAAGCCCTGGCAATAGCAACACGTTGCTGCTGACCTCCGCTTAATGAATCTACATTGCGCTTTTCAAAACCTTCTAAGTCAACCATTTTTAGCATTCTTTTTACTCTTCTGTCAATTTCACTATTTGAAACTTTTTTTACACGAAGACCAAAAGCTACATTTTCATAGACATTCATATGGGTAAATAGCGCATATCTCTGGAAAACAGTATTAACATTTCTTTTATAGGCAGGAACATTGTTTAAGAGCTTGCCTTCAAAAAGGATTTCTCCTTCATCCGGATCCTCAAATCCGCCTATCATACGCAGAGTTGTTGTTTTGCCGCATCCGCTGGGACCCAGAAGTGTAACAAATTCATTTTCTTTAATTGTCAGATTTATACTGTCAACGGCAGTCATATCATTATAACGTTTTGTTAGATTTCTCAGTTCTATAAGATTTTTACTCATTTTAATCGTCCCCTGTTTTAAAAGCTTGGTGGTGTTGATATCCATAATATTCTGGCAACTGTTTTTCCTGTATTCTTCATTACATGAGTTTTGTTTGGTTTAAACATAAAACAATCGCCTTTTTTGAGCCGAAACCGCTCTTTTCCTAAATATAGGTATAAGCTCCCGTTGAGTACCATGCCAAACTCTTCGCCCTGATGTGGCTGATCCTCTTCAAAGGAGCAATTTGGCCTTATCTCTACTATTATAGGTTCCATCTGCCTTTTTTTTGCATTTGGGACTATCCAATTTATGGCATAGCTTTGATCAGCCGCTTCTTTCACAAAATAGTTTGAATTTGTAAAAACAACCTGTTCATCTATAGCCTCATCCCCAAAAAATTGCTGAAGATTTGTTCCCAGACATTCTAAAATATCCTCTAAAGTCGCAATTGAGGGTGAGGTAAGATCTCTTTCAAGCTGTGAAATATATCCTTTGGTAAGTTCACAGCGGTCGGCAATTTCCTCCTGTGTCATGCCGCTTTCTAATCTCAGTCTTTTTATCTTATTACCTATCTGCATGAAATCCCCCCTAAACGGTAATGAAGGCTCAGCCACCTTTATGGTAACATAAAAATGATACAATATTACTAAAAAGTTTAATAAAAGTAAACTTTTAAACGTCTTTACATTACAAAAAGTTTAATTCTACTAAACAACATTAGATATTATTGCATTATTATATTTAAAAGTCAATCAAAATTTTAAAATTTTTAATATAAATTTTTATTGTATTTTAATCGTTTTTCTGTCTAAAAAAGCCAATTTTCAGCGCATAAATAAGGAACTGGTTGAAAACCAGTTCCTTAAAACATTTCTGATCTATGACTTATTTATTTAGTTTTCCAAACTTAGAAAAAGGCATTATTCTGAAAATTGCCTTACCTTCAACCCAGGACTGGCTTATTACACCAAAATCTCTGCTATCCATACTATGGCCTCTGTTATCCCCCATTACAAATAACTGACCGGCCTTAACATCAACCTTTTCCAGTTGACGGTTTAAAACTATTTTTTCGTATGGATCAATTCGTGCATAAGGTTCATTTTGCTCTACACCATTTACGTACAGGACATTATCAACTATTTCAATTGTGTCCCCCGGAACACCTATGACCCGTTTAATAAGCCTGTTTCTCCGGAAATCCTTATTAAGTTTCTTTGCGATATCACTGATATAGATTGAAGCCCTGCCTAAAACCCCATTTACCGGCTCGTCCCTTAAAAAAATTATGATATCCCCTCTCTGAGGTTCATCAAAATTATAGGCAAGCTTGTTCATAATTAACTTATCTCCGGGTTCTAATGTTTCCATCATTGATTCCATATTAACTTCTGTGAGGGCAAACAGCTCGCTTTGAATTAATGAAGCAATAAAGAAAGCTGCAACAATCAGCAGTACCCACTCTGAAATTTCTCTTATAATGCTCTTACTCTTATTTGCCAAATCTGTTGACATCTCCTTTTTACAGGGTTACCTTCAGTATCCCGTCTATCTCGTTTATTTTAGCTGATATTATTGTTAAATCCAAGTCTTTATTTTCTGTTTCAAATTGAAATAAAATTCTTTGTTTATCTGATTTAGGAATATCAAATATTTCAAGGCTCT
The DNA here is from genome assembly GCA_012523685.1 of Clostridiaceae bacterium. Classification (GTDB taxonomy): domain Bacteria; phylum Bacillota; class Clostridia; order DSM-8532; family DSM-8532; genus DTU059. The sequence continues at coordinate 15,525 of JAAYTR010000036.1, forward strand.
TAATTGATATATCAAATTCTTTTAGTATGTTGCTCAGGGGGTAAATAATCTGCTTGTCTCTCTCTCCCTCTACTTCAATCGTCTTATAAGTATTGTGTTTCGCAAGTTTAATTTCAAGGCTTTTCAGATACATGAGTATAGTCCAGATAAGTAAAGTAACTAATATTGCTCCGGTATAAAATCCAATGCCACATGCCAGTCCTACACAAGCTACTACCCAAATACTTGCCGCAGTAGTAATACCTTTAACCGAAACTCCATGCCGTATTATAGCACCTGCTCCCAGAAAGCCTATACCACTGACAACCTGTGCCCCAATACGTGTAGGGTCAATATTTACCCTCCCTGAATAGGCAATAAGTGAGAATTCTGCAATTAGCATAACAAGGCATGACCCAAGACAAACAAGAATATGGGTTCTGAAACCTGCCGGCTTATTTCGGGACTGCTCGCGCTCAAATCCAATAATTCCGCCTAATACACATGACAATAGAATACGTACCAGGACAGCTAATAAAAAATCTGAATCAAACTGGAATAGAAACCAATCCATATAGGCCTCCCCTTGCTTCATTAATATTTTTCATTCCTGTCTCTTATGATCATTAAGCTGTAATTGCGAGTGTCAACTGTATTTTTATGTAAAAGTACTCCTTTTTTTAATATAAATTTAATTGTACTTTCAGAGCAGTAAACAATACACTTTTCAATATCTTCAAAGGCAATCCTTCTCATGTTTTCGATACCTTCGAATGATCTGAGCGGTTCAATATAGTCAGCTACGTATATAATTTTTTCTAACAGAGTCATACCCACCTTGCCTGTGGTATGCCATCTTATAGCCCCCAGCACTTCTTCATCCGCAACCCTATACTTTTCTCTGGCCAGATTTTCACCTATTATACCATGAAGCAGCTTCGGTTGGCGAATTTCTACTTCATCAGCTATATACCCGATTTTTTTAATATACTCCCTGGCCTCGTCACCCTGGTAATTTTTACCGCAATCATGGAGAATTCCTGCAAGCCTTGCTTTGTGAACATCAGCTCCGTAATGCTTTGCAAGAGATTCAGCCATTTCCATAACGTTTATCGAATGGTTTAATCTATATGCATCTAATTCATTCTTTAGTATATTAATAATAGTATTAATTTCCATGCCTCTGTCTCCTGGCTTCAAGCATCGTTATAGAGCCTGTTTTTATATATATAGTTCTCAACCTCGGGAGGCACCTGATATTTAATTGATAAACCTGCTGCAACTCTTCTTCTTATTTCAGTAGAAGAATAGTCCATAGCCTTTCCCGAGTATTTTAGAATATTTGCCCCAAACAGATCTTTAAACTTATTAATATAGCTGTTTAATGTATCTTCTTTGGTATCAGGTCTTGATGCAACAATAATTACAGCAAGCTTGAAAATATCAGGATAATCCCTCCATGTTTCAAACTGCACCAAAGAATCTGCCCCAACTATAAGCGCTATTTGTTTATTTTTTATTTGTTCCTTTAATATCTTCAATGTATCAACAGTATATGATGAGCCTTCCCTTTTCATTTCAATTTCACTGGCGCAAAAAAAGGGATTGTCACCAATAGCAAGCTCTACCATACGAAACCTGTCATGTGCCTCTATTATCTTTCCATTGTCCTTATGCGGCGGAATCTTAGCAGGAATAAATATTATTTTTTCCAGGCCGAACTCTTCACGTATGCCTTCACACATGAGAAGATGCCCATAATGTACAGGATTAAATGTTCCTCCCATAATACCCAGCACAATAACACCTCAATTATAACCAGCTCTTAGTATATATTTTTGATCCAAAGGGAACCAATGAGAGCTTTGCGAGCTTAAAATGCTGTTTTCCAAAAGGTATTCCAATTATAGTAATACACATCAAAAGCCCGATCACAATATGGTATATGCATAGCTCCCAGCCAAGAGCAATTATCCAGATTACATTTCCAATAAGGCTGCCAATACCGAAGCCTTTTATTTCGATATCACGCCCGAAGGGATATAAAACAAAGCCGGAGATTTTAAAGCATTGTATACCAAATGGAATACCGATAAATGTAATACAGCATATTACTCCGGCAACAAACCATAAAATTGCTGCAATCAACCCTCCAAATAATATCCAAATTAAATTTCCTAATAAATACATAATATATCCCCCAAGTCACACCAATTTAAACTATATTTAAACGAATAAATGCCTATCCGCATCAGTACAGGACAGGCATCTAATACAGCAGCTAAACAGGTTATTTCACCTCAAAGCCTGCATCTTCAATCGTTCCCCTTATTACTTCGGCGCTTAGTCTTTCTTCATCATACTCGACTACAACGCGCCTAGTATTAATGTCAACGATTACTTCAATAACACCATTAAGCATGTTAAGAGAATTTTTGATTAATTCAACAGAACCTTCACTAGTCATTCCTTCAACATTAAATGCTATATTCTGTTCAGCCATTCAATCACCTCACAAAGTAGCCAAGAAAAATTATATAATATTGTTTCACTTATGTCCAATGTTTAATTGCTGAACACTTCTCTTAATTTTGACCCTTTAAGCGACTTAGCAGCTCAGAAAAGTAATCCGGTAACGGAGCTTCAAAAACCATTTCTTCATCGCTTACAGGATGCTTGAATATCAGATAACGGGCATGTAAGGCCTGTCCTTCCGTATTCATCAGCTTACATGACTTACCGTAAACAAGGTCACCGGTAACAGGATGACCTATAGAAGCCATATGCACTCGAATCTGATGTGTCCTGCCTGTCTCCAGCTTAAGCTGAATATGTGTATATCCTTTATATCGATCAATAACCTTAAAATGTGTAACGGCAGGCTTGCCGTTTTTTACATTTGCAGCCATTTTTTTTCGATTAACAGGGTGTCTTCCAATAGTCGCTGAAATTCTTCCCGTTTCATCCTTTATATTTCCGTCAACTATAGCTTCATAAATTCTTTGGACCTGATGTTTTTTTATTTGGTCGGATAGTTTTAAATGGGCATTATTATTTTTTGCTACAACAAGTAAACCTGAGGTATCTTTATCAATCCGATGCACAATTCCCGGTCTGATAACACCATTTATATCTGACAGGGAATCCCTGCAATGATGTAAAAGAGCATTAACCAATGTACCTTCCCAGTTTCCGGCCGCTGGATGGACAACTAAATCCTTAGGCTTGTTTATTACTATAATATCGTTATCCTCAAAAATAATATCTAAAGGAATATCCTGAGATACAATTTCCGGAGCGCACGGCTCGGGTATTTTAACAACAACATTCATACCCGTTTTAAGCTTATAACCGCTTTTTACTTTTGCTCCGTCAACCGTAACCAATCCCTGAACAATTAATTTTTGTATATAGCTTCTGGTGATTGATTCTGACACCATTTGAGATGCCAGAAAAGCATCAAGTCTTTTACCTTCATCGGGTTCACTAATAATAAAGGTTTTAGTCCTGCTGTTCATCAGTCACCTCGGAATTATTAAGCTCCCCTTTATCACTTACAGGCTCTTTATATATGAAAATGACATAATAAATAAGTAAAAACGCTCCTATATTAACACATATATCAGCAAAATTGAATATAGGAAAATCAAAGCCAAATGGGAAAAAGTCAAGAAAATCAACCACAAATCCCCTTAGCAGTCTGTCAATAAAATTCCCTATAGCTCCTGAAATTAAGAAAGCCATTGAAATCCTAAATACAATATTATTATTCTTAATAAAATACCAAATCATAATACTGACAGCTACAATTGTAAGAATAATAAATGCCCACCTGAAATTCTGTAAAACCCCGAATGCCGCCCCCCGGTTTTCCAAATATGTCAGATAGAAAAAGTCTTTTATTACAACAAAGCCGTCATATTGAAATCTGTTTGTGTAAAAATACCATTTGGACAGCTGATCTATACCTGTCAGAAATATAATTAATAAAACCCAAAGCATCTTATTACTCCATTCATATTTTGTCTACTCAACCGTTATACCTGTAAAATAATGCTTTAATATCTGGTCGTATGTATAGCCGTTTCGAGCTAATCCTTTTGCACCTTCCTGGCTCATTCCTATAGCATGTCCCCATCCTTTGCCGGTTAAAACAAAGGTTCCGGAAGGAACATTTCCTGTTATAATTGCAGTATTATCTGAACCCGTTACTTTAACGGGACCCGATGTTGATAAAATATCATAAACTCCCGAAGATGTCACGGCTTTATTTCCATATACATTCAGCGTAGATTTTCCATCTGCAGATATAACCGACGCTGTGCCTGACCCTGTACCCGAGCCGGATGAATTTATCGTGAACATTCGGCTTGGCAGATAGCTTCCGTTATCTCCGAGTATTATACGTATATCTTCATTACTGTATGTTATTGAGCCTTTCGTTCCTACAATTCTTAGTTTGTTAACCCTTCCTGCCGGTGTATATTCATCAGCCACCATTGTTACTATGTCACCTATTTCCACACCGCTTATAAAAAGCTTCATTTTTATATCTTCAGCGGTAAATGTTCTGGACCAGTTGTAATTATAAGAATTACCGGCTTCATATGGATCCTCAACGCTTTTCAAATATGGGATATCCGATCCCCAAACATAAATATTATCCTCTGTTCTTCCTCCACTAGAGCTGAAATAATGCATGGATATAAGATTTCCATTATATAGAGCTTTTTTCCCTTTAGTTTCATCAACGGCCTGGTTAGTGGTTGCCTTTTCATCATTATAACCGCCGTAAACCTGTGAAGACACTGTATTAACAACGTCAAAATCCCACTTTTTATAGCTTCCCATAGACCGGTATGCAAATGTTCTGGCTGCAACCGCCTGCGCTTTTAATGCCTCCATTGGAGCATAAGATTCTATCTCCCTGGGAACAACTCCATATAAATATTGTTCTATATTTACAATATTTATAACAGTCATGTCACTGTCAGAAAAGCGTCTGAGTTCTATTTCACCACGGTATGGTTTTGAGTTTACCGATATTAACCGGGGATTATTGGAACTGTCTGGTCTTATCGTCAGCTTCAGATTTTTGTCACCAAAAATAAGTAACGGCTCAAAGTTGCTGTTATATACAATTATTCGTGAAGCCGATTTATCAATAACCTTTAATGAGATTCCACCAAGTTTTGAGGCCAGGCTGGATATATCCTTATTAGCCTTGTCAGAATCTGAATAAAATCCAGTCCAGACTGACCAGCCATCCTCAAAAACCGGATATGCTATAACTCCGGAAGCTCTGTAATCACTGCACAATTTTTGAGCAGCTGCTAAATCGGCTACATTGTTTCCTATCTGAATATGATACGGCCCATAGGTTTCTCCCTCAAAAGGCATGCCCTCATTTGGGTCATACTCGGAAATTACTCCTGCAGAAGATTTAATGAAGTATGCATCTTTTCTGAATATGGATTGGGCTCCGCCTTTTTCGGTGAGAAGAGTAACGAACTTATTATCTTTATAATAACCTATTTCATGACCAGAATTAGCAGATAATGCGACACTGGATGCCGAAGCGCTCCCAGAATAAAGTCCTACTCTGATTATCTCCGGATATGTCTTTGCAAATGCTTCGTTACTTTGAAAAGACATAAAAACAAAACAAATAACAATTATTGCGGCAACACTGCGCCATAATTTTTTCGACATAAGCATACCTCGCTATTTTTTCTTTAGTAGCATTGTATATGAAGAGCATGATAAACTCATTCTTATTCAATTATACCCGTTAAAGCCGCCTATGTACATAAAACAAATGAAACATTATAAATAAGAAATATTTTTGCAATATTATATCTAATTAACGCGAAAGATCCTTCGACTCGATGTGCTCCGCTCAGGATGACATAATGTTTGATGTGCGGGGTGAAAGGTGAGATGTCAGAAATGAGAAGCTATTGCACCTGCTGTCATTCTGGGCACTAGCGAAGAATCTTTAGGTTGACATATTAGATCCTTCACTCCACTATGTTCCGTTCAGGATCACATTAGGTGGGGGCGTTGTGCTCAGTATAACATTATGATGTTAGCTTGTTCTTACGTAATTAAGCGGCATAGCTGCAGCGATTTAAAACAGAGTGTTCTTTTTTTTGTATCTCCTGTGTGTTATTATTGATGGTAATCATAGAATATAAATCGGGGGCTGAATATGAAAGTAACAGCTGTTAAAACAAAACTACTGGAAGCCAATAAATATACTTTGACAGAAGTTTTATCTGAGTCTATAGACAATATTTCGGAAGGCATCATTGTTGCTATAAGCTCCAAGATTGTTTCTTTATGTGAAGGTAATATTTTACCTTTAGAAGATATTTCTAAGGATAATCTGATAAAAAAAGAAGCAGATTGTTTCATTCCCAAGGAATACAGCAGATACGGTGTTTATTTGACAATTAAAAATGGGTTATTAGTCCCCTCTGCAGGTATAGACGAATCAAATACAAACGGTTATTATGTTATGTGGCCAAAGGACCCGCAAAAATCTGCAAATTACTGTTGGGAGTTTTTAAGGGAAAGATTCAGACTTAAAAATATTGGGGTTATTATAACCGACAGCACGACTTCACCACTAAAGTGGGGTGTTACCGGAAAAGCCATAGCCCATTGCGGATTTATTAGTATAAACTCAAAAATCGGTGAAAAAGACCTTTTTAATAAAACTCTCAGGCAGACCCGAATTAATGTTGCTGACGGACTTGCTGCTGCGGCAGTTTTATGTATGGGTGAATCAATCGAGCAGACTCCTGTTGCAATAATTGAAGACGTGCCATTTGTAGAATTTCAGGATCATGCCCCGGATACCGAGGAACTTAAATCCCTGAGAATCGAAATTAAGGATGATCTTTATGCACCATTACTGGAGAAAGCACCCTGGACATCTTTATAATTACTGTCTGGCCCCGTTCTTAGCGAGCATATCTGCTCTGTCGTTCAACTCTATTCCTGTGTGACTGTCAACTTTGTGCCATATTATGGATATATCGCAGTTATCGATATATTCCTTGAAAGCCTGTGTCATCGGCGTATTGGTTCGGAATTTGCCCGTTGCCCATTTTTCAATATTCTGAAAGTCATACAGAATAGTAATCTCTTTAACATTCTCATTTTTACACCATTCCAGAACTTCTATGACAGCCTGGATTTCGCCTCCTACCTGCCTTGATGTAAAGGCCTCGGGAGTATCCACTTTACCAGAAAGCTCCGCCACAATATTTCCGGCTTTTAAGATCACAGCGCCATAACCTGTGCATCCTTCTATAAAAGATCCGTCAACATAAGCATAATAGAGAGTTGTAACCAGTACTTCCTGTACATTTGATCTCTTTTTATTTGAATTCTTCTTTTTAGAACTGCATTTTTCCCTGAGCTTGTCTGACTGGCCTATCAAAGCAATGATGCGGGTAAATTCCTCCTCGGACAAATCCGAATCTCTTCTGAAATTATACGCTTGTTTTTTTGGGCTGTAGTCTATTATTAACTTACCAAGTACTTTATCATTCTCACTTACTTTTATTTTCAACAAATAATCTCTGATAAGAGCTATCTCAGGTTCCAGACCTGAATTCAAAAAGTTTTGTTCCAATGAATTATATATAGAAATAAGCTCTTCCTCACAAATATATGCCATACTTTTTTCTCCTAGCTTTTTTGTCCATTAAAGATATTTTATCAGAACATCCTGGTTCAGGCTATAGAGCAAGGCATCTTCACGGGTAATTAAACCTTTCTTATATAATTCACCTATATCATAATCCATGCTTTGCATGCCGTAATTCTTGCCGCTGAGAATTACAGAGTCAATCTGATAGGTTTTATTTTCCCTTATAAGGTTTTGGACGGCATTATTGGTGCGCATAATCTCAAACGCAGCCACTCTTCCCCGCTTTTCCGACGGGAGCAACTGTTGGGAAATAACAGCCTTTAGGACTGTTGAAAGCTGAATACGGATCTGATGCTGCTGATTTGGCGGAAATACATCTATTATCCTGTCAATTGTCTTTGCTGCCCCTATGGTATGAAGAGTGGACAGAACCAAATGTCCCGTTTCGGCAGCAGTCATGGCAATTGAGATAGTTTCAAGATCCCTCATTTCCCCTACCAGAATTACATCGGGAGACTCTCTCAAAGCTGCCCTTAATGCCCGGGCATAGCTCTGGGTATCCTGGCCTATTTCTCTTTGGTTAACAACACTCATTTTATGCTGATGAAGATATTCTATGGGTTCTTCCAGAGTAAGTATATGACATTTTCTTGTACTGTTAATTAAATCTATTATACATGACAGTGTTGTAGATTTACCGCTCCCTGTCGGCCCTGTTACCAATACAAGGCCTTTATTAAGCTTATGCAATTGTAAAACAGAATCAGGTATTAATAAGTCACCGGGATCAGGCAATTCTGTGAAAACAAGACGTATTGCGGCTGCCAGTGACCCTCTCTGGATAAAAGTATTTACACGGAATCTTCCAAGTTTACTCATTGAGAGTGAAAAATCCTTGTCACCAACTGCGAGAAAAGCATTAAATGCCTGATCATTGGGGAAAAGCTCCCGGACAAGCCTTCTTGTATCTTCAGGCATTAATATTTTTTCTCCGGCATTCTCCCATTCTCCCCTGACCTTTAATACCGGAGGAACTCCCACTGTTATTTGTAAGTCTGATGCATTATTCTCAACTGCAATCCTTAGCAGTTCTTTCATGCTGTATGTAGTATTTTCCATTATGGTATCCCTTCCCATAAGTCTATTGTATTATTAAACTCAAAATCTTCCTGCCAGAGTCTCCACTCTGTGACAGAGCAAATATCATTTATTCTGCTTTCTGCAGTGGGCTGGCTGATTAATAGCTTGATTTCAAGATATTTTCTTCTTGAGTTTTCTTCAAAAATAATCGTACGTTGTATGGTCATTGACGTGGCATCATTACCATAATTAACAGAACGAATGATTTTCTCTCCTAAAAGTATATCAAGATTGTTAAAAAACAATTCAGGTCTGTCACGGGATATAATGAGAGCGTCCTTTATTTTGCTTTTTACCTCATATAGAAACCGTTTTCCTTCTGAATCGAGCATATAATAGGTTTTATTGTTATATGCATTTTTTTGGGCCAGTCTAAGTTCAGATGCAGAAGTCGTAAGGCTTAAAAGGGCAAAAACAACCAATGTCACTAAAAGCAGTGCTATTAATATTGTTGAACTTCCGTTTTCAGATTTCAACTTATTTATCATTTGTCTTCACCCCAGTAGGACATATCTTCAACAATTACTGAAATTTTATATATTTCGTACTCTTCATTTTTTTCAAAAGGATACGGTTTCAGCCTGACTGTTCTTAAGTCCAGATGCAACAAGCCTTCCTGATCATCAGATAATTTAACCATATCGCCATAAATAGCGTAAAGTGTATTCGCATCTTTATTTGATCTTTCCCAGTCATCATTAAAATATATTGTAAAACGACTGGCAAATTCGGATGGATTATTTAAGTTCTGGAATTCTTCGATAACCGCATTGGTATTTAAAACTGCAAGATCCAGATCAACTGCCTTTTCATGTCTGACTTCAGACGCTATAAAAAGACGTATTATACCTACTGCCAATACTGCTAAAATACCTACAGCAATAATCATCTCTATTAAGGTGAACCCTTTTTTCCCTGACTTCACAATACATCTCCCACTATTTCGATCTTACTGTTGCAGTGCTATTATACGGCCTAAGTCCGTCAATGCTGATGCTTGTTGAAATTCTTTGCACGTCACGATCATATTCAATGTTAAAATCATCGACCTTTGCAATTTGCTGGCTGACATCCGGGGATGGTTCTTCATGTTCCAGAACCAATGCTTCCATAAGATATCCCGCACTATAATAAATCCATGTTGCATAACTTTCGCCATCTATATGCTCATATATAACCAGTGCATTTTTACCCGTAATCGGTTCAGGCTTCACGTCAATACTTCCGGCTACATCATTCTGACGAATCTTAGTAACAATAAAAGAGCTGGCAATTCTAAGTTCGGTGCTTTTTTCCCTGGCATCATTCAGCCTTTTATACGCGCCAAATGAAGACAAGGAAAGACTAAAGCAACCCGTTCCCAGCAAGATTAAAAGAAGCATTACCGAGAGGGTTTCAATCATAGCACGTCCATTTTTCGGTTTTAAAATACTGTTATTAAGAACCTCTTTCATAAACCTCCACATATGGCATTACATTTGAAGCAAAAATTTCATAATAATAAAAATATTTGTCTTCATTAAGTATGATCCCATAATGCTCACTTAAATATTGTAAATCAGGGGGATAGCTTCCCTCAAGGGCATAGCATTGAATACATGCACGTTCAATGGCTTGTTTTATTCTGCCCGGATGAGCGTCATTGCTGTTCTTCCAGAATTCATTCATGGCTATAACCGAAACTACAGCTATAATTATGATAATAATCAGAAGAAAAGGCTGAACCCATTTGTATATATTGTTTTTATACATATCAAGCCCCCTATCCGATAGAAGACATCATACCTATAAGAGGTAACAGTACAGAGAGAAGCACTATACCCAAGACTACAGAAAGTATTGCAATAAGTGCCGGTTCAATAGTTTTACTGAAGTTTTTTAAGGAAACTTCCACTTCTTTACCATAAACCCTTGATAATTTTTGCATAATACCTTCCAGTTTGCCGGACCGTTCTGCAGTCTTAATCATTCTCGAAAAAAGTTCAGGGAAAATATCAATGTATCTGATAATATCTGAAAATGACTCCCCGCTTGTAATTTTAATCGATGCCTCTTCCAGCTGTTCAGTTACATATTTGTTTTCTATCAGCCCTTTAACCGCATTAAATCCATCTATTATATTCATCCCGCTTTGTGTTGTCATGCTAAGGCCCTGCCCTATCCTGTATGCTAATATTTTGCGGTACAATAAACCGGTTATTGGATTCCTGACCTTTAACCGATCAAAGACAAAGCTTCCTTTCGGTGTCTTTACATAAATTATAATGGCGATTATAACCGGTATCGCTATTACAATAAACCACAAAAATATCCTTTCAAGTGATACGGTAAAATTAAAGAGGGCCTTTGCTTCAGCAGGCATTTGACCTCCAAGGTTTTCAACAATTTCGCCAAACATAGGTATAACCTTCAGAATTATAAGCCCAATTACGCCCAGCATTAGCACAGCCAGTATAACAGGGTATGTAACAGCATTTTTTATATCTTTACGCAGGTCTGATTCTTTTTCGTAATAAACTGAGAGATTTTCCATGACAGTGTCAAGCATACCTGTCAGTTCACCAAGCCTGATCATATGCAGCATGTAATCAGGAAAGCTTCCTTCCTCTGAAAAAGCCTGATGCATAGACATACCGCTTATCATTTTTTCTGAAACGGACACCATGGACTTTTTGATTTCCGGATTACTTATATCATCTGCCAGTACGGGTATCCCCTCCAGAGGGCTTACTCCAGATTTAAAAACCAGTTCCATCTGATGACAAAGTAATGAAAGATCCATTGCACTGAAGGTTCTTTTCTTCATAATCTTCACTCCATTTTTAGGTGTGATTTCATTTATATTATTATAACATTTTTTGGAGACAAAAAATACGATTTGTCGGCAAAAAGTAATAAAGTTACCCTTTTTGTTTAAAAAGGCAACTTTATTATATATTGATTAAATTTATCTTAAATTAAAATTCCATTTGATTAATTGCTTCTTCTGTGCCCTTGCAAACATCCCTGACACATCCTTCATCCAGTGGAGAACGAAGTCCTGATGTCTTTAACAGCTCTGTAAAAGTCATAGTCCCCGCTTTTTTGCTGAAGCTGAGATATTTTTCCCAGGCAGCTTTGTAGTCTTCAGACATCAGATTTCTAAATTGCAGCGCGCAGGTCTGCGCCAGGCAATAATCTATATAATAGAAAGGAACGCTGTAAATATGGGTTTGGGCCTGCCAGCGCCCTCCCTTACCGAAGAAAGGATCATCCTCATAAACCATATCCGGCTGATAATCATTTTCTATGCGTTTCCAAAGAGCCTTTCGCTCGTCCGGTGTCATTCCGGGATTCATGTATACTTCATGTTGAAATTCATCTACAGCACAGCCATAGGGTATAAAATTAACTGCCGACGCCAGATGCATATATTTATATTCTTCTGACCTGTCACCAAAAAAATTTTTCATCCACGGCATTGTAAAAAACTCCATACTCATTGAATGAACCTCACAAGTTTCCATAGTAGCAGTTCTATATTCACTTATTTCTATATCTCTTGCTAAATAGCCGTTAAGTGCATGGCCAGCCTCATGGGTCAGAACATCAATATCGCCGCTGGTTCCGTTAAAATTCGCAAAGATAAACGGTGATTTATAATCTGGAATATAGGTCATATAGCCACCTGAAGCTTTCCCCTTACGACTGAGACAATCAAAAAGCTCATTTTCCAGCATAAAACGAAAAAACTCGCTGGTTTCACCAGATAGCTCATCATACATTTTCTGTCCTGCTTTAAATATTTCTTCGGGGGTGCCTTGTGGTTTTGGATTTCCGTCCTTAAAATACAGAAGGCTGTCAATAAAGGTAAGTTTCTTTAGACCCAGTCTTTCCCTTTGCTTTTCATTAAGTTTCCTTGAAAGAGGAACCATGTACTTCTTCACATGTTTTCTAAAAGCAGATATATCTTCAGGTCCGTAACAATTGCGGCCCATTCTTATATAACCAAGCTCAACATAGTTCACAAACCCCAGCTTTTTAGCCATTTTAGTCCGTACTATTACTAATTTGTCATATATATCATCGAGCTTCACCTTATTTTCTTCAAAAAACTCAGTACGTTTTTTATAGGCATCCTTTCTGATATTCCGGTCCGGTGACTCCATATACAAGCGAAGTTGTGATAAATTAAGCTTTTTTCCGTCAAAATCAAGCTGAGCTGATGCTATTAACTTTATATATTCGCTTACAAGCCTGTTCTCTTCCTGTAAATCAGGTATTATTACCGGGTCCATAGCTTTAAGTTCAAGTTCAGCATTCTCAAAGAGCAGCTTACCGAGCTTATCCTCCAGCTCTTTTCTGTAAGGGGAAGATACAAAAGCCCTGTAGAAATCCGCTGTGGAGTTTTCTATCAGAGGGCTGTTCTCGTCAAAAAAGTCCTTTTCCCTGTCGTAGAAATCATCCTCTGTGTTCATTGTATTGCGGATATGTGCTATGGTACTCATTGAACTTATTTTTTCCGATAATCCGGTAAACTTCTTATGTGCCAAAAGTTGTTCTTCGTAAGATTTTGCATTCTTTACTGTTTCAATTAGCTTATTTACTTCATTTATATAAGCATTAATATCAGGTCTTTTATACAGCATTTCTGAAAACTTCATAAAGCATTCTCTCCTCATTTATTTATAATATATAATGTATTATTTATTTCTCAATATTTACTGTATTTCCTTTAATCATACTAGCATAATGATAATCGAATAACAATTTGACTACTATCAATACTTTTTATTACCGATTATATTTAGCTTGTTTAAGCAAATACATCATTGGTAAAATAAAAATAATACTATTTAAGAGAAATCATGAGGAGATGCTGATGAAAAACGTAGTAGCAATTGGTATTGCCGGTGGTACCGGATCAGGTAAAACCACATTAGCCAATAAAATAAAGGAATATTTTGGAAACGACGTGGTTTCCATCTGCCAGGACTATTATTATAAATCCTTTGATACTTTATCATATGAAGAAAGAAAGCTTTTGAATTTCGATCACCCGAAAAGCTTTGATAATAGTTTAATGATAGAACAAATAAAAGCTCTAAAACAATCACAAAAAATTGGTAGACCTGTGTATTCATTTACCGAGTATAAACGTTTACCGGAAACCATAATAGAAGAACCTAAGCCGGTTATTGTCATTGAAGGTATTCTGATTTTTGAAGACCCTAAATTAGTAGATTTAATGGATATAAAAGTATTTGTTGAAACAGACGCAGACACGCGCTTTGCAAGAAGGCTAATGCGTGACATACATGAACGGGGGCGAAATATTGATTCTGTTATTAATCAATATTTCTCAACTGTAAAACCAATGCATGAAGCATTTGTTGAGCCCAGTAAAAAGCATGCCGATATAATCGTGCCGAACGGTGGATTAAATGAGGTTGCCAGTTCAATGATAATTGAAAAAATTAAAAGCATACTTAGCAATGACAAGTGAAGATAGCTTTAAGAGATACTTGACGGCTATAATTAATTATAATAACATTCTTGACAAAGCTATAAGTCATTTGTATAATAGAAAAGTCGCTTGTGCCAGTAGCTCAGCAGGATAGAGCAACGGACTTCTAATCCGTCGGTCGGGTGTTCGAATCATCTCTGGCACGCCAAGGAAACCCCTGCCGCATATGTGATGTGCAGGGTGCAAAAAAGCAGCCGGTTTCAGGATCAGCTGCTTTTTTGCGTTTTTACAGATCTGTTTGATTATGTATTCTTTGTATCACAATTGTTCTTTTAAAATATTAAACAAAAGATCTACCAGCTCATCATCCTTGTCTACTTCGCCAAACCTGTCACTTATACAGAAGCCTTGTTCAGCCCCTATACCGCTGACCGGAGGAATATCAAGGCTAAATCCGTCTTGCCCTGCCTTTGTGTTTCTCAAACAGTTAATCAACTGGCCAATATTTAGCAATGGCAGACAATTCTCCTTCAAAAAATAATCTCCCGGGTCAAATGTATAATCATATACAACATCTTCTGAAGAGTCTTGTCCATCTGCAGAAAACTCCTCATCAACTACAAAATCATCCGGAATTCTTAATCTTTTTAGAGTGATAGAGCCTTTTTCGGACAAAATAACCTCTCCGACAACAAATTCAAGATTCTCATAGATATCATTTTCCACATCTTTGCAGACAGACGCAACAGCTCTGTCATATACAGCAGGTAGCCAAAGAGAATTAAGTGTTTGTTTCTGACTGAATGTCAGTGATTCTAAATCTTTAACAGTCAAATTCAGTTTCATGGACCCGACCTCTTTCAAAAGTTTATTATTTAGTATAACATGACAATAGTTAACATATAAAGGTCAACATTATCTTCCTAGATAACCACCGTCCACAGGAAGGATTACGCCATTAACATAACTACATGCATCACTGGCTAAAAATACTGTAGCGCCCTTC